>JBBRTW010000141.1:0-14874 GCA_038244055.1 Tepidisphaerales bacterium
AGTCCGGCCTCTGGGGCTGCCCCACCCTCATCAACAATGTCGAGACCTTCGCCAACGTCCCCCCCATCATCCGCAAGGGCGCGGCCTGGTACGCCGGCATCGGCACCGAGAAGAGCAAGGGCACCAAGGTCTTCGCCCTGGCCGGCCGGGTCGTCAACACCGGCCTGATCGAAGTGCCCATGGGCATCACCCTCCGCGAGATCATCTTCGATATCGGCGGCGGCGTCCCCGATGGAAAGAAGTACAAAGCCGTGCAGACCGGCGGCCCCTCCGGCGGCTGCATTCCCGAACAATTCCTCGACATGCCCGTCGATTACGAATCGCTCGCCAAGGTCGGCTCGATCATGGGCTCGGGCGGAATGATCGTGATGGACCAGTCCTCGTCGATGGTCGATGTGGCGCGGTTCTTCATGGAATTCTGCATGAGCGAATCGTGCGGCAAGTGCATTCCCTGCCGCGTCGGCACCGCGCAGATGCACGACCTGCTCGACCGCATCGTCAAAAAACAGGCCACCCCGCAGGATCTGGAACTTCTCCAGGAACTCTGCGACATGGTCAAGTACACCAGCCTGTGCGGGCTGGGCATGTCCGCCCCCAACCCCGTCCTGACCACCCTGCGCTATTTCCGCGATGAATACGACGCGCTGATCGCGGCCGGCCCCGGCGACACCGGCGCGCCCAAGACTGACGGCGTCAATACCCAGGAGGCCCACGCATGAATCCCGCCAACCAGGTTGTGACGCTACAGATCGATGGCCACGATATCGCCGCCCGCCCGCAGGAAACCATCCTGTCGGTGGCCCGGCAGAACGGCATCCATATTCCCACCTTGTGCTTCCTCGAAGGTTTGACCGGCTTTGGCGCATGCCGCCTCTGCCTGGTCGAGCTGGCCGGGACGCCCAAGCTCTTTACCGCCTGCGTAACCCGCGTGCAGGAGGGGATGAAGGTCACCACCCAGTCCCCGCGCCTGACCAAGTACCGCAAGATGGTCGTGGAGCTCCTCTTCTCCGAGCGCAACCACATCTGCTCGGTCTGCGTTTCCAACGGCCAGTGCGAGCTCCAGAACCTCGCCCAGTCCCTGGGCATCACCCACATCGACATCCCCTACCGCTTCCCCAAGCTGGAGGTCGATTCCTCGCACGAGATGTTCCGCCTGGACCACAACCGCTGCGTCCTCTGCACCCGTTGCGTGCGCGTCTGCGATGAAATCGAAGGCGCTCACACCTGGGATGTCATGGGCCGCGGCGTCGATTCCCTGGTGATCTCGGACCTCAACCAGCCCTGGGGCGAAGCCCAGTCCTGCACCCGCTGCGGCAAGTGCGTCCACGTCTGCCCCACCGGCGCGCTCTCCCAGAAGGGAACCGCCGTCGCCGAGATGACCAAGAAGGCCCAGTTCCTCCCCTACCTGACCCAGATGCGAAAGCGAGATGGAGATGAGTGAAGCAATTGCGAAAGTGAAAGTCGCCACCGTGTGGCTCGATGGCTGCTCGGGTTGTCATATGTCCTTCCTTGACATCGACGAGCGCCTTCTGCTGCTAGCCGAAAAGATCGACCTGGTCTACAGCCCGCTGGTGGACGTCAAGGAGTTCCCCCACGAGGTGGACCTGACCATCGTCGAAGGCGCTGTCGCCACCGATGAGGACATCATCAAGATCCGCAAGATCCGCAGGCACACCAAGCTCCTGCTCTGCCTGGGCGACTGCGCTGTCACCAGCAACGTCCCCTCCATGCGCAACACCTACACCGTGGCCGAGGTCTTCGACCGCGCTTACCACGAGAACGCGCAGCTCAACCGGCAAAACCCCTCGACCGCGCTCCCGCAACTGCTGGACCGCGTCCGCCCGGTTCACGAGGTCGTCAAGGTCGACATCTTCGTCCCCGGCTGCCCTCCGCCGGCCGATGCCATCTACGCCGTGCTCTGCGCCATCCTCGAAGGCAAGACCCCCGACATCGCCGCCCTGACCCGCTTTGGAAAGTAGTCTCCAAGCATCGCTCGATCTCAACCCAACAACATTGACCTGGAAATTCCCATGCCCCGCCAAATCATGATCGATCCGGTCACCCGCATCGAAGGACACGCCAAGATCACGCTCCACCTGAGCGACTCCGGCGAAGTCACCGATGCCCAGTTCCATGTGACCCAGTTCCGCGGCTTCGAAAAGTTCTGCCAGGGCCGCCCCCTCACCGAAATGCCCTCGCTCATGGCCCGCACCTGCGGCATCTGCCCGGTGAGCCACCTCATCGCCGCCTCCAAGGCCTGCGATGCGCTGCTGGCCGTGCGCATCCCCGCCACCGCCGCCAATCTGCGGCGAATCCTCAACCTCGCGCAGATCATGCAGTCCCATGCCCTCTCCTTCTTCCACCTCTCCAGCCCCGACCTTCTGCTGGGCATGGATTCCGACCCTGTCCGCCGCAATATCTTCGGCGTCGCGACCGACCGCCCCGAGCTCGCCCGCGATGGCATCCGCATCCGCCAGATCGGCCAGATGATTATCGAGCTCCTCGGCGGCAAGCGCATCCACCCCGCCTGGACCGTCCCCGGCGGCGTCAGCTCCCCGCTCACCGCCGAGCATCGTGACACCATCCTCGCCATGCTTCCCGAAGCCACTGCGATCGCCGCCCGCACCCTCCGTTGGTTCAAGCGCTCGCTGGAAAACTTCACCGAGGAATCCACTTCTTTCGGCAATTTCCCCACGTATTTCCTCGGCCTGGTCGGCCCCGGCGGCGAGCTCGAACATTACGATGGCAACCTCCGCCTCTGCGATGCCCAGGGCAATCTCGTCGAAGAGCAGTTTCCCCCCGAGCGCTACCAGGACCTGATCTCCGAGGCCGTCGAGCCTTACTCGTTCATGAAGTTCCCCTATCTCAAGGCCCAGGGCTACCCGGAGGGCATCTACCGCGTTGGCCCGCTCGCCCGCCTCAACATCATCGACAAATGCGGCACCCCCGGCGCGGACCAGGAATGGGCCGAGTTCCGCGAGCTCCATCGCGGGGCGCTGCTCTCTTCCTTCCACTTCCACTACGCCCGCCTGATCGAAATGCTCTACGCCGCCGAGAAGATGACCCAGCTCCTCAAGGACCCCACCATCCTCAACACCTTCGTCCGCGCCCGCGCCAAGCCCAACGCCGAGGAGGGCGTCGGCGTCGCCGAAGCCCCGCGCGGCACGCTCATCCACCACTACAAAATCGACAAGGACGGCCAGATCACCTGGGCCAACCTCGTCATCGCCACCGGCCACAATAACCTGGCCATGAACCGCGGCGTGCTCCAGGTCGCCCAGCGCTTCGTCCGCGGCAACGCCATCGAAGAGGGCATGCTCAACCGCGTCGAAGCCCTCATCCGCTGCTACGACCCCTGCCTCTCCTGCGCCACCCACGCCGTCGGCCAGATGCCCCTGCAAATCCAGCTCCTCGACCCCAAACGCAATGTGATCGACCAGATCGGCCGCGATTCCAACGGCGAACAAACCCGGAGTTCAACATGAAAGTCATCATCATCGGTTACGGCAATCCCCTTCGCGGCGATGATGGCGTCGGCTGGTATGTCGCCGGCCGGCTCGCCGATATCGCCGATGAGAAATCGGTCCAGGTCCTGGCCTGCCATCAGCTCACCCCCGAGATGGCCGCCACCATCGCCCCCGCCAGCCTGGTCATCTTCGTCGATGCCGAGTGCGGCCAGACCCCCGGCCTCATCCGCCGCTCGACCGTCGTCCCCAGCGTCCCCATCGGCGCTAAAGGCTGCCGCCGCCCGCTCGGCCACATCATGAGCCCCGAACAAATCCTCGACATCGCCCGCGACCTCTTCAACGCCACGCCCAGCGCGCTGCTCACCACCGTCTGCGGCCAATCCTTCGCCCACGGCGAAGACCTCACCCCGGTCGTGCAGCGCTCCTGCGACCAGGTCATCCTGCAAATCCGCCAGCTCATCGAGCGCCTGCGCTCGGATCAGCAGATCCACGATGATGGGGAGCGGGAGATTTACGGGTATGCGTGAGTGGGAAGTTAGAAGTTAGAAGTTAGAAGCAAGAAGCGAGAAGCGAGAAGCGAGAATTAAAAATGCTCTGCTGAAAACCACACGTCAGGGTCAGGAGCCGGCCACCAAGAATAGTGCCGTCGAGAGTGCGATCGCGCATTTCCGCAGGTGATGAAAATGGAGGCGAACTGTAACCATGGTTTTGAGAACTTCCCAGCCGATTTCATTCATCCTCTTCCTTCTCCACGCTAGGCGGCCGGCGCGCTTCCACCTATACTCTGGTGTTCTCCACAGAAGGATCGCCACACCATGAATCCCCGCCCATCCCGGACCAGTTTACTCCTCGCTCTCCTCCTCACCGCCGCGATTATCTCCACTGCCGAGGCCTCGCCCTCAACTCCCGCCGCCTTCCCCGGCGCGGGGGGTTTTGGCCGCAATTCCAAAGGCGGCGGGCAGAACGAGCAGACTCAGGTGCTCGTGGTGACTTCGCTGGCCGATGCCGGGCCGGGAACGCTGCGCGAGGCGCTGGGCACCAAAGGCCCGCGGATCATCCTCTTCAAAACCGGCGGGGTCATCGAACTCAAAAACAAGCTGGGCATTCATGAAGATTTCGTGACCATCGCCGGACAGACCGCGCCGGGCGATGGCATCATCGTCAAGGCCTTCCCCATCCGCATCGCCGCCAGCCAGGTGATCATCCGCGGCCTGCGCATCCGCAACGGCGATGGGCCCGGCCCCAAGGGAGACCAGCGCGACAGCATTCAGTTCGGCCGGGCCGAGGGCGAGCCGATCCACGATGTGATCGTCGATCACTGCTCCTTCGGCTGGTCGATGGATGAGACGGCCGAGTTCTGGTACGGCTGCCGCGAGGTGACGATGTCCTACAACATCCTCAGCGAGGCCCTCTGGAAGAGCCAGCACGACAAAGGCAGCCACGGCTACGCCATGCTGATCGGCAACGGCATCAACGAGCGCATTACCATCGATCACAACCTTTTGGCCCACAACGATCGCCGAAACCCCTGGATCAAGGACAACGCCAAGGTCGAGGTCATCAACAATGTCATCTACAACTGGGGCAGCGAGGCGTCGGGCGTATGGCTCGGCGAGCCGAAGAAGCCCGCCGATCCCGCCACGCCGCCGAAGGTGGTGAACCCCGCCCGGGTCAACTTCATCGGCAACTACTACAAGGGCGGCGAGGCCATCGCCAAACAGAAGAACCTCAAGCGCCCCATCGGCCTGGGCAAAATCCCCGCCCCCAACAGCCGCTTCTATCTCTTCGACAACATCGGCCACGGCCGCACCGAGGATTCCCAGGATCAATGGGATGCGGCGCAGGTCGGCGCATTCGATACCGCCCCCTACCGCGCCAAGGAACCCATCGCCGAGGCCGCCTCGGGCCTGGTGCCGCAGAAGTCGGCCGATGCGTACCTCCGCGTCCTCCAGCATGCCGGCGCTCTCCCGCGCGATAAAGCCGACGCCCGCGCCGTCGAAGACACACGCGGCGGCGGCGGCAAGCATCTCGACACCATGGAACAGATCGGCGGCTACCCCGCCTACGCCCCCGGCACGCCGCCGCTCGACACCGACAACGATGGCATCCCCGATGAGTGGGAACGCGCCCACGGCCTGAATCCCAACGACAAATCCGATGCAACCAAACTCGCCCCCAGCGGGTATCTGAATATCGAAGAGTACATCAACAGCCTTATCCCCCTGCCCGATGCCCCGGCCAAGGCGTGACAAGTTCAACTTGCCCTGCCGAAATCCACGCGTCAGGGTCAGGAGCCGGCCACCAAGAACGCCCCATACGCTGACAATCGTCCCCCGGCTCCTGACCCTTTCGGCCAATCAGCGGATGATTTCAGCAGAACAACTTAACCCAGATTATTCAGTACGAAATGAACCCCTCCACTTCCATCACCCGACCTCTCGGCCGCTTCCTCACCGCGCTGCTTCTTTGCGCCGCCCCCCTGTCTGTCTGGGCCGAAGAAAAACCCCTCGCCGCGCCCAACGCGACCGCTCCCGCTCCCGCCCCCTACGCCGTTCCCTGGGGCATCAGCAGTTCGGCCAGTTCATCGCGCAATCGCCGCGAGTGGTTTCCCGAAATGTCGGCGGCCGGGATTCGCGTGGTGCGGCAGTGCCCGGAATGGCGCGGCATCCAGCCGGTCAAGGGGCAGTGGAACTGGGATGCGGCCGATGGGATCGTCAAGGCGGCCGATGATAGCAACCTGCGCATCTCGGGCCTGCTCTTCGGCGCTGCGCCGGGGACCAAGGACTCATCGCATTCCTTTCCGATGAAGAACCTGGAAGAGTGGCAGGCCTACGCGGCCGGCGTGGCCGGGCATTACAAAGACAAGATCCGTTACTGGGAAGTCTGGAACGAAGGCAACGGCGGATTTAACGACAATCACAATACCACCGCCGATTACGCCGCGCTGGCGGCGGCCGCGTATGATGGGGTCAAGTCGGCCGACCCCACCGCGCAAGTGGGCCTGAGCGTCGCCAGCTTTGATGCGGCCTATCTCGATCAGACGATTCTCGCCCAGGCCAAAATGGGCAAGGCCGATCATTTCGATTATCTCTGCATCCATCCGTATGAAGTGCTGGAGAATATCCGCGTCCCCGATGGGGAAGTTTCCTACCTGTGGATGAGCCGAATGCTCCGCGATGCCCTCAAGGCCGATGCGCCGGCCAGGGCCAATGCGGAGATCTGGATCACCGAGGTGGGCATGCCGGTGGGCAAGAATGTCACCGAAGACGATGCCGCGCGGGCGGTGGTCAAGTCGTATGTGATGGCCGCGGCCCAGGGGATCGCCCGGACGATGTGGTTCGAAGGGCGCGACCCCAGGGGCGAGCAGGCGGGATTCGGCCTGCTGGCGCGCGATGGCACGCCTCGGGCGGGGTATCGGGCTTTCAAGACCATGACGACCGCGCTGGGGCAGACGCCGAAATATCTGGGCTGGTTGGCGCTGGGGAAGGATTCGCGCGGCTACGGTTTTGTGTTTGAGGGCGCGGCCGGGCCAGTGCTCTGCGCCTGGATGCCGGTGGGGGTGACGGATAACACGATCACCTTTGCCGGCGATGTTCAGGTAATCGATTCGATCGCTGGAACGCCCGCGCCACTGAGGGCAAACGCCCCCCTGAGCCTGACCAACACACCTGCCTTCATCACCGGCCTCCCCGCCGCGCTAGTGGATCAGGCGCGGGCCAATGGCTCGAAGAATTTCCCCTGGGGCGGCGACTACTCGGCGGCCAAAACCGTCAGTATCGAACTCGCCCAGACGACGACGAGCAAAGGCATTCTTCGCACCGGCCGCACCGACCAGCCCGTCTTCCAATTCCCCGATGGCACGACCGGCCTGGAGATGAAGAACAACCCCAGCACAACCTTCTTCGTCCACCCCTCCTTCGCGAACATCAAGACGACCGACTACTACATCCGCCTGACTCTCCGCCGCACCGCGCCGGGCAATGTCGGCATGAATTTCAGTTACGAAGTCGCCGACAACAAAGGCCAGCGCGGGCCAATGCGCCACTCGGGCGGTTGGTTCAGCCTCGGCCCGGAGATGGGGTGGCAGACCAAGACGTGGCATGTGACCGATGCCTGCTTCGCGAAAATGTGGGGGTACGATTTCAGCTTCAATCCGGAGAAGTCGGTTCCGTTTGTGATCGGGAAGGTGGAGGTGAGCACGGCGCCGTTGGAGTGACGGGGGCTTGAAAACATAAAGACATAACGCATAAGAAGTGCGTGGCGCGGGTGGGTTCGCGAAACCGCAAGCGACTTCGGAGACGGCGATGTGTGGTGGGCGATGTCGGGCAGGGGAGGAAGAAAGGGTGAGGAGCCAGGGCGAGGTGGGTTCCCTGATTGAGGGTTCTGGTGACCGGCTCCGGACCCTGGGGAGTTCTGACCTGGAACGCCCGCCGCCATCCGGGACGGCGCGATGGTTGCTTGCGCAACCATCGCTCTGTCCCGGCTTGTCGGATCATTGGCGGATGAATGACGCCGAATCATTGTCGCGCGAACGCGGTCAGGGCATTGCCGCGCGAACGCGGTCGGCTCAGCGCCGGCCGGCAGCGGCTTCCATCTCGATCGCCCTGGGGAAGAGGATGTTGTTCTCCTTATGGACGTGCAGGTGCAGGTCGCGGCGGAGGTGGGCCAGCCCATCCAGCGTGGCGCGGTAGGTGTTGCAGGCGTGCGGGGGCGGGGTGAAATCATCGGTCAGCTCGGCCATTTCCTCGATGGCCCGGCCGGCATCATCGTGCTCGGCGAACATCATGCGAATGGGGTTGGCGATCGAGCCGCAGTGGGAGCGCGCGGCCTGGGCGTTTCCGGCTTCCATGGCGCGGCAGAGGGGGAACAGGATGACCTCCTCCTTCATCATGTGCTGTTCGAGCTCGGTGCGGAACTCGGCATAGACCACCGCGAGGCGGGCCAGGCGCGGATCGCTCGGCCCGTGGCGGGTGGCGACTTTAGCCACCCATTCGCCCAGGCGCGGGAACTCGCTCTTGAGATAAGCGTGGTGGGAATTCTGAATATGGTCGGCCAGCTCGGTCAGGGTCGCCGAGGCCCAGCTTCGCTCGAGATCGGCTCCGCCGGAATCGCGCTCGTCGGCGGCGGCAAGTTCCTGTTCGACCTTGGCCAGGTCGAGGCCCTTTTCGGCGCAGACCGCGCTGAGGGGGCGGCGGCCGCCGCAGCAAAAATCGATACCGAGGCTCTCGAACACGCCGGCCCGGCTCGGACGCTCGACAACCAGCTCGCCCACGGTCTTTTCCAGTAAATCCAGCATGATGTAGCCATCCTCTCGAAAGAAAAAGGTGCAAGTGAACTCAGAAACCCATTGCCAAATGAATATACACACGGTATATCTGGATATCAATATCCAAATATCAATATTTCTATCGGCCGCCCGGACAGGCCGCCTGAACAACCCCTGAAAGGACTTCCAAAATGATCGACATGACCCCTCCCCAGATCGACCACTTCCTGAACACCACGCAGATCGGCCGGCTATGCCTCGCGGACAGCGATGGCCGGCCCTACGCGGTGCCGTTTCCGTTCTGCTGGTCCGAGAACGCGCTTTACCTGCGGCTTGCGCCCACGGGCCGAAAGGGGGAGATTCTGTCGCGCAACGACCGGGTCTGCTTCGAGGTGGACCGCTTCACGGCGACACTGGATGATTATGCATCGGTTCTGATCGAGGGCCGGCTGGTGGAGGTTTCAGATCCCGACGAAAAACAGCGGGTGCGCGACCTGAACACGGAGAAATACCTCCGGCTCCGCAATGGCCATCGGCCAGGGCATGGGCGGGTCACGCCGCTGGATCAATTGCCGCTGCGGAAGATTGTGGTTGAGCGCTTGAGCGGGAAGGTGAAGGCGGATTAAATCCAACACGATTCACCGCTCGGCCCTCACCATCGCCCAACTCGCCCTCTTCTGCATGCAGGAGAGAGGACCGGAATGGACATTTCATCCGTGACGATCAACAATCATCGCATGGCTGATGATACTCCTGAGACTCCTCTGGCCGGCCGCGAGATCATTGTCGCGGTTTGCGGCGGGATTGCCTGCTACAAGGTCGCGGATGTGGTTTCGAAACTGGTGCAGGCGGGGGCGGGCGTGACCGTGTGCATGACGGCCGAGGCGCAGAAGTTCGTGACGCCGTTGACGTTCCAGGCGCTGTCGGGGCGGCCGGTGCGGACCTCGACTTTCGATCTCCCCGATTCATCGGACCCGCAGCACATCGGGCTGACCGAGAAGGCGCAGTTGATGCTGGTCGCGCCGGCCACGAGCAACATCATCGCGAAGGTGGCGCACGGGATTTGCGATGATCTGGTCGCCCTGATGGTCTGCGCCTCGGCCTGCCCGGTGGTCTTCGCGCCGGCCATGAACACGCGGATGTGGGAGAATCCGATCGCGCAGGAAAATATCGCGAAGCTGACGAAACTCGGTTACCGCTTCATCGGCCCGGAAGCGGGATGGCTGGCCTGCCGGAATGTCGGAGCGGGGCGGCTGAGCGAGGCGGGGAAGATTGTGGAGGAGGTCTCAAAGATGTTAACACTCGACGCATCAGCACCCGGGATTTCTCGGGACAATGTCAAGGCTTGATGCGACCAGCATCGATTGCTCAATCAGTTTCGAGCATGAGTTGAATCGCCTGCCGAAGGCTTTCCCAGGCATTCCTCCCGAGTCTCGCCCTGCCCATTGGCCCCAGGCACCTCAAGGCATGTCGCCCAGAATCCGCCTTCATCAGGCTCCCCGCGATGAACGATGGCCGTGAATTGTCGCATAGGATTAATGTATACCCGCGATGCTTTGGAAGGGAGTGGAAAGTATTTTCATTCGACGACCCACTTTTTGTACTCCGCCGTCATCCGCATCTCGTACTTCTCCTGCCCGCGGGTGACGATCAACACGGCCAGTTTCAGTTTTGTCGCCAGGGCCCAACCCTCTTCCGGGCCCAGCACCATCAGCGCTGTCGCCATCGCATCGGCATACGCGCCGGAGGAATGAATCACGCTCACCAGCGCCGGCCCGCGCGCGGCGGGGATGGGCCGGCCGGTGCGGGGGTCGATCTCGTGGCAGTAGCGCTGGCCGGCGATCTCGAAGAAATTGCGGTAATCGCCGCTGGTGGAGGCCGAGACATCATTCAGTTCGAGGGTCAACAGAATCCGCCGGACATCGGCGGCCGGGGTTTCGATGCCGATGCGCCAGCCGCGCCCGGCCGTTGAATGCCCGCGCGCCCTCATCTCGCCGCCGACGGCGAGCAGGTAATCCATCGCGCCGGCCGATTCCAGGATCTGCCCCGCCGCATCCGCGCCGTAGCCTTTGGCGATCGCGCCCAGATCCACCATCACATCCGGGCAGATTTTGCGGAGCGCGGGGGGATCGAGGCGGGCATCGAGGCGATGGTAGTTCACACGCTCGCGCGCCGCTTCGATCTCAGCATCGGCCGGGAGTTTGCCAAGCCGTCCTCCGCTCTTCGCCGGCCCGAATCCCCAGAGATTGACCAGCGGGCCAACCGTCACATCGAACGCGCCGGCCGATTCATCGCTCACCTGCCGCGCCAGGGCGACCACCCGCGCCAGGTCGGCGGGCACTGGTTGCCAATCTTTGGAGGGCGATGAATTGAAGCGCGATAAATTCGAATCCGCCTTGTAGATCGACATCTGCCCATCGATTTCCGACAGGCGCGCCGCCACGCGATTTCGAAGATCGTCGGCCGACACATTCGCCGGCAGTTTCGGCAATTTCACCGACCACGTTCCGCCCATGGCATCGCCGGTGAATTCGATCAACTGCGCCGGGGCATCGGGCTTCTTCGCCGGCTCCGCTGTTTCTTTCCGGCACGCCAGCGAAAGCAATATCGCCATCACCCCCCCAGCAAGACAGAGCAGCCGATTTTGCACATGAGCACTCATTAAGACCCAACAATATACCGACCCGCTCAATCACACCCGCCGCCGACCACATTCGAAAGAAAACTCGTCCGCTGTTCCATTCTTCTTCGTGTCTTCGTGGTTCAATTTGTAGTTCACCACAATCCCGGCTTCCCCGCCAGAATCCATGCCGTCACATCGGCATGCGCAAGGTAAATTCCATACGCCAGAAGCAGCAGTAGCGCCGCGCCGATATCGCGACGGCCGAAATGATCGGCCTTTCCGTGCGCGCGCATGAAGTTCAGTACCAGGCCGGTCGGGCAGCCGTACTTGCAGTAGGCCATGGGCACGAAGATCGATGCGGCCAGGCCGATGATGGCGACGGCGATCGTCGCGATGCCGGCCGCCTTGATCAGGTACGCATCGAAGGGCTCGATCCCGGCCAGTTCCAGCGGCAGTTTCCAGATCGTCACCGCCAGCACCAGCGCGATCAGGCCGGGCGGCAGCCATTTCAATCCCGCCTCCAGCCCATGATGGAGTTTTAGTTTCTTCTTCTTGATTCGCCCGAGAAGCTCCTGGGCCGCGCCATGAGGGCAAATCTGCGAGCAGTAAAGAGCCCGGCGCGTGCTCCAGGGGATCGCCAGCGCCGCGGCCGCCAGAAGGGTCAATCCCGGCGCGACCTGCCAGGGGACACCGTTGGCCGCCCAGCCCGCGCCCATCGACTGGGCCAGCAACTGGCCGTTGTAGAAGCCGACGTAGCCAATGAGGACGATCTGAAACGCCCGCCGTGCCCAGGTGATGCTGCGCAGGTGCGTGAACGAGAAGACCCCCGCGGCCGCGATCACGGCGAGCAGTCCCCAGTCATCGGCCCTGATCCGCATCGACGATAAATCGGATCGAACCTCTTCGGGCATCCCGATCCAGCGCATCCAAGCCAAGCTATGCGCCGCCGCCGCCGGACGGGTCGCGGGCAGCGATTTCTTGAAGCGATATTGAATCGCGTTGGCGATCGACAGGCTGGTCAGGGATGCGCCCGATACGCCTTCGATCCCGGCCGTTTTGGGGTCCATCCCCGCGACTTCCTCCCACGTTTTCTCGTTCCACGTCTTCATGAAATACTCGTCGGTGGCGACGTTGCGGACGTGCTCCTTGGTATCGGTGCTGCTGCGAATGCGCAGGCCGGCGACTTTCATGTTGTTATCCAGCACGATGAGCGTATCGGTCGGCCCGGAGTAGCCACGCACGGAATCGGAAATGGGCGAAGTCTTGAGGACGTAGCCGGCTCGATTCCCCTCCTTATCGAGCACGAAGAGCCCCTGCTTCTCGGATGGATCGACTTCCAGTTTGGCGGCCGCCGGCAGGAGCGGGCGGACTTCATCGACGATGATCGGCGACTCCCCCTGCACCTTCACCCACGCGGCGTGATAGTGAATCAGCCAGACAATCGCGACGATGATGCCCAGGCGATAGAGGCGCAGGAGGATCGAGCGGATGTGGGGCCAGGCCCGGAATGGCTTGGACCCGCGGTCATGGGGCAAATTCCCCGCCACCGGCAGCGAAACTGTCGATCCTTTTCGCGGTCGCTCTTCCATTCAACCTCATCATAGCTCACTTGGCCGGCAGAACCTGCACCGCATCGACCGCCACATGGCCTTTGGCACCCTTGTTCGTCACCACCACCGCGCCGGGTTTGGCGGGGTCGAATTTGAATGTGCCGAGAGAGACGAACCCATTCTCCAGGCCCGGCTGCGCCTGTTCATCCACCGCGATCGCCTTCTCGCCGCCGGCGCTGATCACGGTCACGGGCACGTTCTTCGCCCGGTTTTCATGCCCGGCCGAGTAGGAAAAACGCACTTCATAGTTCCCGGCCTGGGGGACCGTGAACTCGAAGCGCGCGGTGCATTCGCCTTTGCCAGCCGCGCCATCGTAGAGATAGTGCGCGCCGACGAACGGCTTGAGCCCCGTCCCGGAGGCCCAGTTGCCGGTGAGTTTCGCCTTGGCATCATCGATGACGATTCCCGGCAGCTTGGCGGGATCGGTCCCCGCGATCTCCCCCGCCGGCGCAGCGGTCGCGGCGGCCGCCGGACGATGCGGCTTGGCGCGCTTGCTGGATTCCTCGGCCGGCAGCGGCGCTTCGGGGTCGATCTTGTCGTTGACCGTGTCGCGGCGGGCCCGGCCGGGAAGGTTCGCCAGTTCCTTCAATTCCTCCAGGTGCGAAGAATAGACGTCGCGCGGCAGGCAGTTGTACTTGACGCAGATCGATGCGGCCTTGCCCACGACCTCGCCCATCATGCCGCCCGTGCGCATCACGCGCACCGTTCCCAGCGCGCCGCGATTGACGCTGATATCGCGCCCGGCCATGAAAAGGTTGTTCACGTTCTTCGAATAGAAGCAGCGATAGGGCACGGGGTAACCCTCTTTTTTATCAACGCCCGCGCCGAAAATCGCCTTGGAAATGAACGGATCATCGGGGAACTTCTTGGCGTATTGCTCTTTGGGCTCGTGCAGGTCGATGGACCAGGTGGTGGGCACAAACCCATCGTCGTAGGCCACCTTGGCGACGATGTCTTCGCGCGTCAGCACGATATCGCCCGTCAGCAGGCGCGATTCGCGATTGCCGCCGATGTAGGCCATCCATTCCATTTTGGCGTTGGCGAACTTGGCCTTTTCCGGGCCGTGTTTCATTTCATTGAATGCGCCATAAGCGGCCCGGAAATTCCAGTCGCGGATGTATTCCAGGTCGTTAATCGGATGATGGAAGAACCCGCCTTCCCAGAACCATTCGGCCTTGCCGCTCTTGTTGTCCTTGTCGGCCTTGGGCAGCGGGAAATCCTTCATCTCCAGCGGCAGCGCCCAGGGGGTTTCGGGAAAGGCAGTGGCTTGGCCCGCATCCGCCCAGCGCCACATATTGCTCATGCCCATGTGGAAATTGTCTTTCGACGAGCCATCGGCCATCGCGAATTCCGCCCCCGCCAGCGCGCCGATCGTGCCGTGACCCGTGCCATCGCAGAAGAGCTTGCCGGTGAATCGGGTTTCAGCGTTGGTGCGCACATCGCGGGCGATGATCGCGGTGATTTTTCCGTCTTTGGTTTCGGCCGCGAAGGCCTGGTTATTCAGAAACAGTTTGATGTTCTTCTCGGCCGTGACGATGATTTCTTTCTTCTCGTCGCCGAACTCTTTTTCGTTTCCCGGCGAAGACTTGGCCGAATCGGCGAACTCCTCGACGATCTCGCCGAGGCGCGGATATTTGCCCGTGGTGGTTCCGCCCATCGACCAGACGCGAATTTCCGATGAACCATTGCCCCCCAGCACCGGCCGGTCCTGAATGAGGGCGACTTTGCACCCCAGCCGCGCCCCCGCGATGGCCGCCCCGAGCCCGCCATAGCCGCCGCCAACGACGACCAGATCGTATGTGCCGCCATCGACCGGTTGGTCCGGCAGCCCGAGCACTTTCTTCCGCCAGGGGGTCAGCTCCTTCAAATCACTCGGAGGAACGAAGGCCGGATCTTTGCTGAAGACGA
>JBBRTW010000142.1:0-14865 GCA_038244055.1 Tepidisphaerales bacterium
CATGGCGCTTGCGGATTCCGACATCGCTTACCTCCGCCGGGCCCTGCGCCTGGCGATGAATGGCCGGGGCCGCGTCGAGCCCAATCCGATGGTCGGGTGCGCGATCGTCAACAACGGCCGCGTGATCGGCGAGGGATTGCATGAGGAGTTCGGCGGCCCGCACGCCGAGCCGATAGCCCTGGCCAGTTGCACGCAATCGCCAGCCGGCGCAACCGTGTATGTGACCCTCGAACCCTGCTGTCATACGAATAAGAAAACGCCCCCCTGCGCGCCGAGACTGGTTGAAGCGAAGGTTGCCCGCGTCGTGGTCGGTTGCCTCGATCCGAACCCAATGGTGAACGGCAGGGGGGTCAAACTGCTGCGCGATGCCGGGATCGAAGTGGAAGCGCCGGCGCTGGAAGGTCCCTGTAAACAACTCATCGCCCCCTTCATCGCACGGGCGACAAACGGGCGGCCTTATGTGACGCTCAAGTGGGCGCAGACGGCCGATGGCAAGGTGGCGGGTCGTGGCGGGCAGCGCTTGAAGATCAGCAACAATCGTTCGACGCGAATCGTGCATGAGCTGCGCTCGCGCGTGGAGGGGATCATGGTGGGGATCAATACGGTCATGATGGATGATCCGCTGCTGGATGCGCGTTATGCGAGCCGGCCGAGGCATCCTGCGCGCTTCGTGCTGGATCGGGATTTGCGCACGCTGGCCGATGCGCGGGTCGTTACATCCAACGCGGCCTCGACGCATATTTTTCACGGCGTGCTGGAAGGCGCGGCATCGCGAAAACGGCGCGATGAACTCGAGGCCCGCAGCGCCACCCTGGCGATGCTGCCGACGGGCGAAGATGGGATGCTCGATCTCTCGGCCGCCCTCCTGGGCGTGGCCGGTGCATTCTGTCATGAATTACTGGTCGAACCCGGGCCGACACTGGCCGGCAGTTTCTTCCGAGCCGGGTTGGTGGATCGAGTATGGGTGATCGCATCCAGGCAGAAGGTACACGAGGCCAGCGCCCCATCCGCGGCCGCGGTTCCGCCCGATTTTGTCGTGAGCGGGCGCATCGATCTGGATGGAGATGAGCTGACGGAATACCTCAACCCCGCCTCACCCTATTTCTTCGCGGCCGAGCCCTCCGCCGATCTGGTTTTGGCGAAGGGCCTGGGGTAGGATCGGTCGCACCGGTCCGTATCAGGTCATGCTGGGCGTAGCGAAGCACCTTGCAGCGAAGTTCGAAGGTCCCTCGAGTTACGATACGGCCCTGCTCGGTTGCGTAGATCCTTCGGTCGCCTCAAGCTCCCACAGGATGACAGTTCAAAGCAGTCTGGTAGGTTGCACCACTTCAATTGACGAGGAAAAATGATGAAGCCATTGAACCTGTTCGCGGCGCTGGCGATGTTGGCGATCTCCCTCCCCGCGACCGCGGCCGAAGACGCGGCCGCCGTCACGCTCAAAGCCGGCGATCCCGCGCCCAAGCTCGCCGTCAGCAAATGGGTCAAGGGCGGGCCCATCGACCAGTTCGAAAAAGGCAAAGTCTACATCATCGAATGCTGGGCCACCTGGTGCGGACCCTGCATCGCCTCGATGCCGCATGTGACCAAGCTCCAGGCCAAATACGCCGACAAGGGCGTGGTCGTGATCGGCATGAACGTCTGGGAGCGCAACGAAGCCGCCGTCGAGCCCTTCGTCACCAAGAACGCGGCCAAGATGGGCTACGCCGTGGCGATGGATGTGGTCGCCCCGGCCGAGGAAGGCAAGCCGAAGCAACCGGGGACGATGGCCTCGACGTGGCTCAAGGCGGCCGGCCGCAATGGAATTCCCTGCAGTTTTATCGTCGATCAGGCCGGCAAGATCGCCTGGATCGGGCATCCGATGCAGATGGATCGCCCGCTGGAGCAGGTGGTGGCCGGCAAGTTCGATCCGGCCGAGGAGGCGAAATTCCAGGAAAAGCTCGATGGGCTGAGCAAGGAATACGCCGCGGCCATGCGGGCGGGCGAAACCGACAAGGCGCTGACGATCCAGGATCAGATGATCGTGCTGAATCCCGCGATGGCCACCTTCTACAACGGCATGCGGATGAACCTGCTCTTCAAGAAGGGCGACTATGCCGGGGCCAACGCCCTGGCGGAAAAGATGGCGGCCGATGTGGGCGATGATGATGGCGCGGCCGTCCGCCTGGCGGTCACGCTGCTGGGCGCTCCGGACATCGACAAGATCGATACGGCGCTGGCCCTGAAGATGGCCGAGAAATCCGCGGCCGCCAATAAGGAGAGCTGGCCCCACCAGGGCGTGCTGGCCAAAGCGCTGGCTGCGAACAAACAGTACGCCAAAGCGGTGGAGCTTCAGGAAGAGGTGGTCAAACACACCGCCGGCCCGATGAAGGATCGCGAGGAGAAGGCCCTTGCGGATTACAAGGAAAAGGCGGCGGCCAGTCCCAGGAAGTGAGCGCTTACGGCCAGGCGCGGGCGCACCGGACCAAGTCTTGCGGCAAATGCGAGCGTTAAACGGGATGCGGTTGATGCTGCGCGCGTTTGTAGTTACGGACGTCGAAAGATCGGCGATCGCGACCGCAACTCAGGTGCGCCCACGACTCGCCTGTGCCTGCTGCTCATGCGCTGGGAAACCCTGCCTAACCCGAATAATTCAGATGAACCACGAAAAACACGAAGCGCACGAAGAAGACCGGAGAAGAGTAGAAATATAATTTGCGCAACGTGCGTTCACCATTTGCCGACTTTTTGACTGTAATTCCTTTGGCTCATTCCTCTTCGTGCATTTCGTGTTTTTCGTGGTGAATAATCTGGGCTAAACCGTTGCAGCCTCCACGGCACTCATCCTCAGGTCCCGCGACAACCTCAGACCACGGAGGGCGCTGCAAATGCGATTTTTCCATCTCCTCGCAACCGCGTGCTCGATGTCCCTCGCCTCCGTCTGTGCTTTTCTTCTTACTGAATATGCTTCACACGCCGAGGAAGCGCGCCCCCTATCCGCCGCCGACCAGCTCAACCACCAGTGGAGCGCCGGCAAAGCCGAAGGCGCTGGGCCCATCAGGCTCGCCACATTTCCCCTGCGCCCCGACGATATTGAGCGCATCAACCCCATGGGCATGATGGCCAGCGGACACACCACTCCCAACGATCACCTCTATCTCGTCGCCAGGGAAACTCCCGACAAAACCAAACTCTACGATGTGCTCGCCGTCGCCGATGGCCGGATCGTCACCGTTCAATGGCGGCCCAATCCAAAGGGCGGCCAGTTGGACCCCACCGTCTTCGACCGCGCCGTCGACCTGAAAGTCATCCTCGAGCATGCCGCCACCTGCTGGAGCTACGTCGATCATCTCGTCGAGTTGGACCCGGCCATTCAGAAGCAAATCGGCAAGGATCTCCAGCCCGGCCAACCCACCCCAATGAGAATCCCCGTCAAGGCCGGCCAGGTCATCGGCAAAGTTCGCGGCGGATTCACCTTCGACTTCGCGCTGATCGACACCACCGTGACGCGCAAGGGCTTTGTCATCCCCGATCAGTTCCTCAAGCGCGATCCCTGGAAGCTCCACACCGTCGATCCCTTCGATTACATTGACGAACCGATGCGGGGCAAACTGCTCGCCTTCAATCCCCGCACCGCCAAGCCCCTCGGCGGGAAGATCGACTACGACATCGATGGCCGCCTCGCGGGCAACTGGTATCGCCAGAACACCGGCGGCTATGCCGGCCTCGATCGCCGCTGGGATTACTGGGTTGGCCACCTCACCTTCGCGTATCACCACGTCGATCCCTCGCGGATCATCATTTCCATCGGCGATGTCGATGGCCGCCCCCGCCAGTTCGCCGTTCGCCGCAACGCGCCCGACCCCGCCGAAATCAAGGTCGACACCGGCCTCGCGAAATACGAACTGATCCAACCCCAGACCAACGACCGCACCGGCAAGCCCTTCGACAATGTTCGCGAGCAGTTTTACGGCACGCTCCTGGTCCGCATGATGAAAGACCGCGAGATCGAAATCGAGTTGTTCCCCGGCAAGACCGCCAATGACGTGGCCGAGTTCACATCGGCAAAGCGGACCTACGAGCGCTGATGAAGATCGACATACCCATTGAAAGAGGAGGTCACGGTAGTCCGTGACCTCCTCAGAAATATTCAAAGCGAATATCGAAGCGATGGATCAGTAGCGATTGCCACGACCGCCGCCGCCACCCGAGCCGCCGCGGCCACCGCCGCCGCCGCCGCCCCCACCGTAACCGCCGCGGCCACCGCCGCCGCCGCCACCGCCGTAGCCGCCACGGCCACCGCCGCCGCCGCCGCCACGATCTTCCTTGGGCTTGGCTTCGTTGACGGTCAGAGCGCGACCATCATGCTCCTGGCCGTTCAGCGCGGCGATCGCCGCCTGGGCCTCTTCATCGCTGCCCATTTCCACGAATCCGAAACCCTTGCTCCGGCCGGTGTCCCGGTCCTGAATGACCTGAGCGCTCTGGACGGTCCCGTGCTGGGCGCACAGTTGTTCCAGGTCCGCGTCCGTAACGTTGTAGCTCAGATTCCCGACGTACAATTTCCTGCCCATGCGTATGCTCCTATGCATCTTTGGGCCAATGGACCCGATTTTTACTTTCCGGGTCCCGATTCGAAAGAGGCCGACGTTTTGGCCCAAAAGGTAGGAGAGTGAGGAGGCAATGCGGACATGAAACTGTTCACGAACCGACAGACTCGATCGCTGGCTTACCGACTCGCACTGTAACACACTGGGCAACCAAAATACAACAAGATAGTTCTCGAATTCTGGTTTCTTGTCGCGACCGATAATCCAGCGCGTAAAAAAGGCCGCACGCGGAGGGTTCAGCGTGCGGCCTGGCGGAGGAGGAAACGAGGCTTTTTTTCAAAGACGCCAGCCACGGTCGCCTTCGATTTATTCAGTTATTCGAGACTGACGCAATCCAATGCCAATCACAACCTGTTGGGGTCAAGCCCCGGACAGCGTACCGCCCGCAGACCGCCTGCGGGCGGTACTGTCCGTGGGAACCAACCGCGCTCATAAGTTTTTAGATGGCCGATGTCAGCCACCCGAATCCACCTTGCGGCGGACACGTTGAACACTAGAGCGAAGCGGGTGCCAGAAGAATAAATTTTGGGGCATCTTCCAAAAATGCTGCTTTCCGCCCTGAAAACGCCTCATTTTCATCAACTTTTCTCAGGCCCATCGCCCGCCCCCATCTCCGCGCCCCCGCGCGATTTGTGGGCGCGCTCCCGAAATCAGCCCGATCCCTGCCCAACCCCGCCGCATCCGCGTTTGTGGTGCGGGCGTCCCGCCTGCTTTTCTCTCTGAGTCGTCCCCCTCAATTCCACCGCGCCTTCCGCCCCGCCGCCAGCATCACAAGCAACAACAATCCATATCCCCCGCCAATCAGCAGCGGCGGCCCGCCGGCCAGCCAGAGCGCCATCCGTCGGCCCCAATCGCCTCCCGTCCCCCACCAGAGCCCAGCACTGCAGGCAATCATGGCGATTAAAACCCCGATGAATTTCATGATATGCCACGGCAATCGCCCGCTCCGCCTGAAGAGGATCGCGATCCCGCACAAACGCATCAGGAGCAGCCCATCTACCAGCCACGCCAGGATCAGCAGAATCGCCGCCGGCTCCGCGCGATGCTTGACGATCCCGATCGCCGCCGCCCCGACGACCATCCAGACAACCCACGAAATCCCCACCGCCCGCGCGAGCCGCCCATTGCCCACTCGATACCCCCAATGCACGATCAAACTTCCCGCCAACCCTGCCGCAGTCCCCTGCCCGATCGGCTGACGCGCCAGCAGTAATGCCCCCAGCAAACAAAGCGACAGATCAACTCCCGCCCACGCCGCCAGCGCCGGCCAGAGGTTCATCATCAGCCCGCACGCCACCGCAAGGGTGACCAGAATCAGCCACGGAAGGTAGATCATCAGTCGGATCATTCGATGCGTTCTCCGTGTTTGTCGGCTCCGTGTTGATCGGCTCCATATTGGCCGGCTGATACTGACCCATTCCGGCCGCGCCCCGCTCCAAAGGCGCTGCCACCGCCGCATAATATGCCTGGAGGGCAATCTGGTACTCGCCCAGTTCGCACTGATACCGAAGTTGCTCTTTCCGCCGGCGCTCCCGCCGCCGCTGCGTTCTTGTCGGCGGGCGATTGATGGAATGCCCGCATTCCGGGCAGACGCTGCTGGACTCGGCATGGCCGCGGAGGTCGTAGCCGCACAACAGACAAAGGTGATTCCTGCGCCGACGCCGGCTACGCAGATAAAGAGTCGCGACGTGGACCATTGGCAGGATTGTCGAGAACGGCACGATCCACGCGTAGGGGATGCCAACGCTGCTCCACCCATACGCTTTGGTATCCGGACCAGTCAAATCGCCATTGGCGGCACTCATGCCGACTTTGCACCACGCCGATTGGGTGGGATAAGATCGCGGGTCCCACAACTCGTCAAGGTCTGAACCGATCGCGAGCGATACATGGCCCGAAGGCCCCTTCGGCAGAAAGCCGTTGACGCGAGTAAAGCGCAATACCCCATTCGCCGAGCAGAGTTCCAACCGATCCAAGCCGGGCTGCGCCACAAAAATATCGGCGCGATGAAAACTTCGCATCCATTCCCAGCCGCCGCCCATGCAAATCAAGACCCAGAGCCAGAAGCCCGGCCCGAGCCTTTCCCCCAGATCATTCCGCCGGCGACGCAGCAGTTGCATGGCCAGCCCGGCCATGATGATTAACAGCGCGATCGCCGCCGGCGTCGCAAATGACGTCGCCTGAGCCGGCCAAAGCGCCGTGTGAGCCGCCGGCGTATCACCCCGCTCCGTCAAGGCGGAGTACGCTTCAAGGCGAACCGGAAACGAACCTGCGGTCCATTTGCTCCAGCCGCTCTTTTCGTATTTGGGATCGTGCAGCAGGCGCAGCAGCGATTCCCGCGCCGAGGGATGTTCGGAGTATCGCAGCACCCGCGCCGCATTGATCCGCAGGCCGAAATCCTCGGCCTCCAGCCACTCGGGCACACACGCCACCAGTTCCGGGTCGTCGGCAAGAAAGGCCAGACGCCTGCGCTGCATGACCGGCAATCCCTTCCAACTGTAATCGTAGATTTCTACTATCGGAACGCTGCGCCCGCGATACTGCGAGTCGATTTCCCGAACGCGTCCGCAAAGCCAGGACGCATTCAAGCTCCTCGCCTGGAAATTGGGCGAGTTCTCGAACATTACGATGTCGACCGCTGATTGACCCAGGCAAGGATCGCGCTGCACCCATCCCCGCGCCGCGCTCGGAAGTGGCCGAGGTTGGCCCGGCCCTCCGTCAAAATAGTTCGGTGCAGCCATGTAATGGGTGGCGCGCACCAGGAAAAATATGATCGTGTCGTGCCTCGTCAGCCACGATTCCGCGAATTCATAGGTGAGAAATTCACATTCGCTACCGGCGGCGGGCGCCAAAACGGGTGATCCCTTCAACACCTCCTTGATCCGCACCGTGACACTGCTCCAAACAGTCTCGCCCACCTTCGCTTGGCGCAATACCTCTCCCCGTATAATCAAATCGGAGTCAACGACCTGACATGCCAGGCTGTCCGTTCTGAGATCGTCGCGCCCGACGACTCGATGCTGCGATGCCCCGGAAGTCAGCGCCGATGCAAGCACCATCCAAAAACAAACCGCACATGAAGTAGGAATACGCCGATTCATGTTTTGCGCACCAATCGCGATATATCTTGTAGCGTGAGTCGGCCAATGCACGCTCGGGTCGGTCGTTCTTCCCCGGCCGCATTACGCCGCCGCATCGCACGATGCATCCGAGGCCGGGTTGACTTCATTGGCCGCATCCGCCGCCGGCCACACGCCCGGGCCATCGGCCGCGTACCACGCATCCAGCACGCGCTTCCAATCCCGCAGCGAGGTGACGTTGATGAACTCCGACTTCACCCGCGCGGATTCCGGATGAAACCGCGAATACTTGATCCCCATCTTCCGCATCCGCCGACCGGCCATCGACTCGCCGTGAATCTGCATCGCCAGCCCGAAATGCTCTTCGAGGGCGAATCGCTGTTCGCCAAGTGTCGGCGGAGAGAGCAAGTTACGAGTCGCGAGTTGCCCGGCCGAGTTGCGGGTTTGCTCGTTGTCCGTTGTCCGTTGTCCGTTGTCAGTAGTAGATGCAACCGGCAACTGACAACGGACAACGGACAACGGACCGCTGGCCAAGGATATCTCATCCTCTTCATCCTTCATCCTTCCTCCTTCATCCTTCCGCCCCGAACCCTGAACCCTGAACCCCGAACCCACCTCGTGCTCCAACAACACCTGCGCCTGCCGAAAAATCCACGGATTTCCAATCGCCCCGCGCGCGATCCAGACCAGATCGACGCCCGTTTCCTTCAGCATCCGCACCGCATCCTCGGCCGTGAACACATCGCCCGAGCCTAAAATCGTCCGGTTCGGATAATGCTGCTTGATCTTCTTCAATACCGACCAGTCGGCCCTTCCCAGATATTTCTGCTCCACCGTCCGCGCATGTACGCGCACCGCGCTATACCCCAGCGACCAGGCCGTCTCGACAATTCGATGAAACGCATCCTCCGCCTCCGGCCGATCGTCGAACCCCCGCCGCAGCGAGATCGTCGTCGGCACATTCGCCGGCACCAGTTCGCGCACCGCCCGCAGCACCGCGATCGCGCGATCCGTATCCAGAAGCATGTGCCCGCCCCGCGCCTTGTTCTTGATCTTCTTCACCGGGCAGGCGAAGTTGAGATCGATCACGTCATAACCATTGGCCGCCAGAATCCCCGCCGCCCGCGCCATCTCAGCGGGCTCCGATCCGATCACCTGCCCCGCCACCGGATGATCCTCCTCATTGATATCGATCGACTTCTTGAGCCCCTGCCCGCCCGAAAGCATGATCACGTCCAGCAGCGCCTCGGTGACCGCATACGGACACCCCCGCCGCCGCGCCACGATCCGCATCGCCCGGTCCGAATACCCCGCCAGGCCGGCCTGGCAGAAGGGGGAAGATAGCTCAATGGGTCCAATCCGCATTCAAAAGAGTATAGCCGGAGGTGGCATGAGGTGGCATGGGCGTCCCGCCCATGAAGAATCCTCTACATAATCCCAATGGGCGGGGACGCCCCTGCCACCTCAAAATAGGCCCCCCGTCCTACGGCGCCGCGTTATTCAACTGCGCCTTCTTCTTCGACTCCTCCAGCGCCTTGCGGAAAACGCTGGTGTCCATCCAGTCGACATGCCCATCGCCATAAAGAACATTCGTGCCTTCTCCCTGTTCCAGGGCGGCTGCATCGTAGGCGATGATGACCTCGGCCGTCGCGTTCTTGTTGCTCATGCCGGCGAAATGGAGGTAGACGATATCGTTGCCGTCCTTGGCCGGGCCGAAGGGGGATTTGACGATTTCATCGGTCAATGTCTGCGCCTTGACCAACGTCGCCAGATCGGGGGGATAGTTGCCTTTATTCTCATTGGAATACAAGAGGATTCCCTGGCCGATCTGGCGGAGGTTGGTGGCAGATTTGGTGCGGTCGGCGGCATCTTCCGCGCCGGACATGCCGGGGATGCCCAGCGCGATCCAGATGACCGGTGAATCCACCCACGCCAGCGGCGAGAGCAGGGGGTTGGCAACCGTGCGGGTCTTGAGCAAGCCATTAGGCGTGGCCTTGACGCCCACGGCATCGTAGCCGACGTAATCGATCAGCCGCCGCATCGAAGGGAGTAGTTCGGCCATGCTATCGCGCGTGCCATCCTCCAGATCGCGGAAGCCGCCGCCCATCCCATTGAGGAATTGCAGCAGCACCAGCCCGATGGGATAGAGGTTGTTCACCACTTCCGGCCCGGAGAGATAAACCAGCGGCCCCGCGCCGCCGCTGCGCTTGCGGGCGGCCACGAAGTTGGGATTGTCGAGAATCGTCTTCTCGGGCTTTTGAATCTGCCGCACCGCATCTTCGACGAGCTGCGGATAAAGCGCAACGATAAACTTATCCCCGACAACCGCCCACGCGGAGGGGAATGGCCAATCCCAGCGCGCCGCCTGGAGGTATTCGATGGTCACGCCGTCGACCTCCATCGTATGGATCTTCGGCCGGTCCCCGTCGCCGCCGACACCCTTGATGACCAGATTGCGCACCGTCTTGAGCGAGCGGCCGAATTTGTCGGGCTCGCGGATCGTGCCGATCAGCGTCCAGCCGGTCAGCGCGAAGCCGCCGTGGGATTGCGCGTTGTAGATCACCCACTGGTCGCCCAGCGGGCCGAGTACATCCTTGATCGGCAGGCCGAGTCCTTCCGCGCCCTGCTCGAGCTGATCGAAGCCCTGCTTGGCATCGTTGCCGGCGATGGCGATGGCCGAGCCTTTCACCTGATCGTAGGTCTTGGCCAGGTCCAGGCGGAAAGCGGTGGCGGCCATCGCATCTAACGGGATGGTCTTGAGCACCGCATCATCCACCGCCGCCGCGCCGGCCAGCGCCAGCAGGCCCTTGGGCGGGCCATCGGTGCGGAGGAGCGAGCGGGTGACGAACTGCTTGTCCTCGATGCTGGTTTTCTCGGCGATTCCCTTGACGTTGCCGACGCCGACTTCATCGAGCACCTTGTCCCATTGCCCCAGGAGCGTGCGCAGGTCCGGGCCGGCTTCGCGGTCCAGCAGATGCCGGCCGATGGTGAGGGCAACCTTGGTATCGAGAAAGGTGGTGAAGACCGATTCGCCGGGAATCTTATCGACGCAATCGACGAACGCCGGCGCAGTCTTGAGCGGGTTCTCGAACTTCCCCTTGACGAGCTTGGGGACGAAATCCTCCGCGCCATCGCCGAAGAAAACGACGAACATATCGCCGATAAAGCCCCAGGTGACGCGCGGCTTGCCTTCGCGGTCGGGCTTGAAGTAAACCCACGACCCCTGCACCTTCATCATCTGCAACCGGTCTCCCAGACGCTCCTTCATGCGCGCCTGGATCGGCTTGAAATGCTCCTCGAATTTCTTGCGCTTGGCGCCCAGGTCCAGCATGAGCACGCTCTGCGGATTGAAATGCTTCTTATCCTGCTTGAGCTCCAACAGCGCGAAGCATCCCTCGCACTGCGCCGCATCGGTGAGCAGCGCGGGCAGATGCTCGGAGATCCGCCCCCCCTCAGCGCCATCGTGCAGGTCGAGCAGCTCCTCCTGGAAAATGCGCCGCCACGGGCCGAGGATGCGCTCATCGGTCAGCATCTTGGCGGCCGCCGTGCTCTGCATCGAGGCCGAGGGCGACCAGCCGAGGTAGACCATCGTCGTCGCCGGCAGCCGGTCCGCGAGCGGTTGCGCCGAGGCGCTGATCGAGAGGCAGACGAGGATGGAGAATAGAGGATGGAGGATGGAGGGACGGGGCATGGGAATCCTTGCGGGGAAGTTGCTGGTTATTAGTTGCTGGTTGTTAGTTGCGAGTTTCGAGTTACGAGTTGCGGGTATTGTCACCCTGAGCTTGCGAAGGGTCTTGCCGATGCGTTGAGGAACGTGCCCCAGCCGCGCGGGGCAAGATGTTTCGCTACGCTCAGCATGACCCAAACGCTCAAGATGACGGGCACGCTTAACACTCCGACAAAGCCGCCTTACGCCTTACGGCTTCGGCGCATTCTGCTTGTTAATCAATTCCTGCGCGCGATAGCTCGGCATCGATTCCACATGGCCATCGCCAAACAGAACGTTGACCATCATCTGATTCGGTCGCGATTTCTCATAGGCGATGATCACCTCCGGCCCGAACGCATTCTGCTTGCCCGCGCCCAGATAGGTGTACGCGCCGTTCTGGTTGATCCACGCGGCCAGCTCTTCCTTGTTCTTCGTAACGGGCATCTCCATCCTGCCATCGGGGCCGGCCGCGATGAAAATATCCGGCAGCACATCCTGCGTCAGCAGAAGCTCGCCCAGCGTGCCGGGGAATTTGCCCTTGTTGTCGTTGGAGTAGAGGGTGATGGCCTGGCCGATCTGGCGAAGATTGGAGGCCGCGTGATTCTCCATCGCGCGAGCCCGCGCCCGGCCGATCTCGGGGACGGCCGTGCCCAATAGAATCGCCTCCGCCGCGGCGACCACCGTTCCCAGTCCCCCGGCCGCCAGAAGATTGCTCCCCGGAAATGGCGCGAGCGATTTGGAATGCCATCCCTCCTTATCCACCCACGCAACACCAGCGGCCGGCGTCACATGCGGCAGAAGCTTCGGCAATGTCGGCATCGTCAGCGCCGGCGTCTGCGCCCCGGCCACATCCGCCAGCCCAAGCCAGGCGCGGGTGAGCATCAACACTTCCTGATAGTGATCCACCGTCAAAGGCGGCAGGTCGGAATAGGCGATGGCCGTGAATTCCTTGTCGCCGAGCTGCTTGCGCATCGCCGCGAAATCGGGGTTATCCAGAATCGACTTTCCCTTGGAAGCGACATGCTCCACCGCGCCGGCGACCACTTGCGGATAGAGCCCGACATAAAGGATGCCATCCTTGATCGCCCATGAGGGGCTGACGAATGGCACCGCCAGATAGTGAATCGTCAGATCGCCGCGTTTGACCGTTGCGAACGCAACCGTCTGCCCGCGCCGGCCGAACTCTTCCTTGGCCAGGCGATTGAGCAATTCCTCCAACTTCAGCAGCGCCTTCTCCGCCTTGGCGGGGTCCTTGAGGCGATTGACGCCCGTCAATCCCAGGATGCCGCTGCCGCCGATGGTCGGGTCGGAGTAGACCGCCCATTCATCGCCCAGCGAATCGAACACATCGCCCTGGAGATCCAGACCGAGTTCGTTCTTGATCGTCTCCAGTCTCTCCTCGAACCCGGCCGACGCGACCGCATCGATCTTCTTGACGGCCGCGCGAATCTCCGAAAAGAGCATTCCGAAATCGAAATGCCCGGCCGCCGCCATCGTGGCGGTGCTGGGAATCGTCGCCAATGTTTCCTTCGACAAGGGCTTGGCATCGATCAGAACTCTGACGAACGCCGAGCGCGGCTCGGGGGATTCCACGAACGTGTGGCTGGCCCACTGCTTGTTCTCAAATGAACCGGTCCAGATGATCCGCTTCAGCCCGGCGATGCCCGTGGCATCCTTGATGGCTAGCCATTTCTCGCGACCCTCGGCCTGCCCAAAACCGTTGATGAGCTGATCGACCTGCTCGATGATGCCTTCGCCATCGAGATAGATCGCGGCAATCGGGTCCTTGCCGGCCTGGGCCATCGCGCTGGTGAATTCCTTGCGCTGGCTCAGCGCCACCGGCGGCTTGCGCTTGGGGCTGACATCGGCGCTGCCCACGGTGAATACCACCAGTCCATCGGCCTCTTCAACCCGCAGAGGAATCTGCGGCGGCGCTTTTTGCAGCAGCGCATCCACCTGGGCGGCCAGCGCTTTGCCCTCCTGCCCGGCATCGCACAGGATCGCCAGTTTCGGCAGCGGTTGATTGCCCGCCAGGTCGATCCCGCCATAGTAAAACGCCGTGGGATGCCGCCAGGCCGGCGCGCCGAGCGCGGCAAGGATCGCGTGCATCTCCTCCCTGCGGCGATCGCCCTGCCCAAGCTTCTTCATCAGCGCCGGCAGCGATTGCTCGATGAGCTTGGGAAATTCCGAAGCCTCGAGCGCACCCTTGAGATGCGAATCGGCATACCCGGCCGGCATGTGCTGCGCCCCGGCCCAGCCGATGTAGAGCAGCGCATCCTGCGGAATGCGGTCCGCCATGGGCTGCGCGCCGGCCGGCCCGGCAACGAGCCAGGTCAACAGGAGACAGAATATGGTGGTGAGGGATTGGCGGTTTATCTTCATTTAACACCGGGTTTTTGTTTCTGGGCCTGCTCGATCACGCGCTGCACATCCTGCACCCAATCGACGTGGCCGTCGCCGTAAAGGACGTTCATGCCGCTGCCGTGGTGGTTCTCGGGCTTTTCGTAGCAGATGATCGTCTCAGCGCCGGCGGTCTGAGTCCAGCCCGCGCCGACGTAGACGAAATCGGAGTTGTCGTTGACCCATTGCGCGAGCTCCTTTTGCCATTTCTCGAATGCCGGCCCGGGCGCATTAGCGCCGGGCGGCGGAATCGGCATGCGGACCGGCCGGTCGTTCGCGGAACACATGAAGACGTTCGCCGGGACTTCCTGCGTGATCATCATTTCCCCGAAATCCTTGGGATACTTTCCCTTGTTCTCGTTGGCATAAAGCAGGCAGGCCTGGCCGATCTGGCGGAGATTCGATCCGCATCGAACCCGATTGGCCGTTTCCCGTGATTTGTTCATGGATGGCAGAAGGATGCTTATCAGCAGCGCGTTCTGCGCCACCAGAACCTGCCCGCCGCCGCCGGCCGTGAGCATTCCCGAACCGGGGAACGGCTCGATGCTCTTCGAATGCAGGCCCGCATCATCCACCCACGATACCCCGCCGGCCGGGGAGAGATGCGGCATGATCTTGTTCAGTGTCGGTAACAGCATCGGTGGCGTATCCGCGCCGAAAAGGTCCGCCGCGCCCAAATAGATTCGCGAGAAAAGAAGCACCTGTTGATAGGCCTCCGGCGCGGTCGCCGGGAGATTGGCATAAGAAAAGGCGGTCGCCGGCTGATTGCCCAGGCGCTTGCGGAGGGCGATAAAGTCGGGGTTTTCGAGAATCGATTTTCCCTTCGATGAAACCTGATCGGCCGCCGCCACGACGGTCTGCGGATAAAGCCCCGCGTACCAGAACCCATCCTTCACCGCCCACGTCGGCGAGACCAGCGGCAGCGAGAAATAGTGGAGGTTCGCGCCATGCGAGGACGTCTGCTTGATCTCGAAGATCGGGCCATTCGGGCCGGCCGCGTTCTTCATCAGTCCATTGGCGAGCGTTTCCAGCTTGCCCACCGAGGCTTCCAGCTTGGCGGGATCGTTCGGGCGATTGAGCAGGGTCAGGCCGA
>JBBRTW010000143.1:0-14741 GCA_038244055.1 Tepidisphaerales bacterium
GAGAGGGAGGAATACGGCATCAGGCGGGCCGGGTGGAGCGGATGAAGCCGGCGGTTTCGCGGTCGATGGCGGCTTCGACGTGGAGTTGCAGGTCGCGGAAACTTCGCAAAACGCGGCCGCCCAGTTCGGTCAGCTTCGCGCCGCCGCCCTTTTTGCCGCCGATGGCGGTGAGGACCAGCGGAGCCTCCCAGCGCTTGTTCATCGCATCCAGGAGCATCCAGGCGCGGCGGTAGCTGTAGCGCAGGGTTCGCGCGGCCTGGGAGAGAGAGCCGGTGGAGTCGATCTGCTCGAGCAAATCGGCCCCGGGCTCGGTCAGCGCGGCCAGGCCGGCGCGCTCGATCCAGACGCGGGCGCGCGGGCTGGGCGGAGTTGAATCGCGGCGCTTGCCTGCCATGGATTATTCGGCCTCATCGGTCGAGAGAATGACCTCGGTGGCCTTGATGACGGCGATGGCGGCCGATCCTTTTTTCAGCTTCAATCGCTTGGCGGAACTGGCGCTGATGAGCGAGACGATTTTGTGGCCGCCGCCGATGTCTATGACGACTTCGGCCATCACGGCGCCGATTTGGATCGATGTGACTTTTCCGGGGAATTGGTTGCGTGCGCTGAGTGCCATGGATTTGATCTTAACTTCGAATCCTCTCTCTCGCGATAGAGGGTAGAATGGATTGCATGGCTGATACCGTCCTGTTCCTCGAGGATGATCCGGTAAGAATTGCCGCGATGAACGGGATACTTCAATCGCTTTCGCTGAATGCCCTGTTTGTCGATCGCGTGAATGCGTTCGAGGCGGCCTATTTGCGTCATCAGTCGGAAGTTTGTTTGATCTGCCTTGATCACGATCTACCGAGCATTCAAACGGACAACGGCTTGGTGGACCCGGGGGATGGACGCGATGCGTGCGAATTCCTGGCCGGCCATGTGCCGACATGCCCTGTCATCGTCCATAGTTCGAATTATGCGGCCGTACCGGTGATGCTGGAGATGCTGCGAAGAGCAGGTTGGCCGGCGACCTTCGTCACGCCGCATTCCGCGACGCCGGTGGGCTGGGTTTTCGAAGAATGGCAGGCGGAATTGAAGAATCGGCTGAATTTGACGGCATAAGAGCGGCATCCCAACTCGACGATCGCTGCATGTATCTTGATGGTTCATGTTTTCATGTTCCATGTCTCCCCGATTTCGCTTCCCCACCCCCCTTCCCCCGCTTACAATCCCGCCCTCACCCGAAGGAGCCACCATGTCGCGCCTGATCGCATTCGCCGCCGTCGTCCTTGCCGCCAGTTTTTCTTTCGCCGCCGGGAAGGCGGGTGAGAAAGCGCCCGATTTCCCGCCGGGATTGTTCATCGATGGGAATCACTATTCATTGAACGATCTCGAAGGCAAGGTGACGGTGCTCTTTTTCTACGAGAAGGACTGCCCGACCTGCCGGGGGCAGATTCCGCAGCGCAATGAAGTGGTCGAGGCGTTCAAGGGCAAGCCGGTGCGCTTCATCGCCATCGCGGCCGGGGATTCGATCCAGGAGGCCAAGTCTTACGTCGCCGAGACGCACCTGAATATGGCGGTCTTCGCCGACAATCTCTCGCTGATGGAGAAGCGCTACGGGTTTACCATTTCGCTCCAGAACATTTATCAATTCCGCGTTATCGGGACCACCGGAGTCGTCGAGGAGTATCGCATGGAGCCGGCGGCCATCGAAAAATCGCTGACTCACGTCAAATGGAAATATAAGGAAGGCGGCTACGATGCCCGGCTGGCGCAGGCGATCGAGAGCTTCGAATGGAATCAATACGCCGATGGGCTGCGCCTGCTCAAGCCGTTTTTGAAGAACTCGAAAAAGGATCTGGCGGAATCGGCCAAGAAACTCAACGAGGCGGTTCGCGCGGAGGGGCAGGGCTGGCTGGATACCGCGGAGAAAGCCGTCGATGCCCAGCCGGTGCAGGCGTTTAATTTATACACCAAAACCGCCAATGCCTTTTACGGCGAGGACCTTGCCAAGAAGGCCGCGGATGCGCTCAAGAAGTTGCAGACCAACCCGGCCGTGAAGGATGAACTGGCGGCGCGGGCGATGTACGACAAACTCTGCGCCGGCGCTGGACGGGCCCGGCCGGCGGATGCCGGGCAGGTGGCCCAGTTCGCGGCATCCATCGCCAAGAAATATCCCAAAACGCCGACGGGGATGAAGGCGGAGGAGATTGCGAAGGAGATGGGAGTGAACTAACGACGACGAGAAGCTGGGTGGCATGGGTACGGCCTCAGGGCCTTACCCGTGAGGCCCTCATGAGCGGGGTGAGCGATCGTATTTCTGAGTCTTCTGCGCGAGACGGACGCGGGCAAAGGAGTACCTTTGCCCATGCCACCCATGCCACACTATGCCATCGATTATGCTCCCGAACCCTCAAGATATTCTGCTGCGATTGCGTGAACTCCAGCGGCGCGTGCGCGATGCGGTCGTTCAGTCGCGCCACGCCGCGGCCGATCTTTCTTCGGTCACGCGCACATCCTCGGCCGACACGATTTACGCCATCGATGCCGCGATCGAGCCGATCATCGAATCCTATTGCGAGGACTGGTCCCGCGAGCTTCCCATGGTGCTCATCGCCGAAGGGATCGAGCCCGAGACCGGCCGGACTTTCCCCGCCGGCCTGCGCGAAGAGGACACCCTGGTCCGCATTATCATGGACCCCATCGACGGCACCCGCGGCCTGATGTACGACAAGCGCGCCGCCTGGAGCCTGGCCGGAGTCGCCCCCAACAAAGGCCCCGCCACGCGCCTCTCGGATATCGAAATCGCCGTCATGACCGAACTGCCGACGACGAAGATGGGATTCTCGGATGTGCTCTGGGCGATCAAGGGAGAAGGAGCGAAGGGAGCGCGTGAATCGATTTCCGCGCCGACGGTAAACGTGAAACATGAAGACATGAAACATGATGAGGCGGATTCCCCATGCAATCCGCAATCCGCGGCTCGACCGAGCTCGCCGAAGTCAATCCGCAATCCGCAATCTCCTAGTCATCCTTCATCCTTCATCCTTCATCCTTCATCCTCCCCCACTCTCGCCCACGGATTCGCTTCCATCACCAAGTTCTTCCCCGGCACCAAAATCCTCGCCAGCAAGCTGATGGAGCATATCGTCCTCCACCTCCTCGGCCCGGCCGATGTCAAGAAGGCCATGATCTTCGACGACCAGTACATCTCCACCGGCGGGCAGCTCTACGAGCTGATCGTCGGCCACGACCGCTTCAACGCGGACCTTCGCCCCCATTTCTACCGCATGCAGAACCAATCCGAAGGCCTCTGCTGCCACCCCTACGATTGCTGCACCGCTCTCATCGCCACCGAGGCCGGCGTGATCCTCACCGATGGCCTGGGCAATCCGCTCGATGGCCCGCTCGATGTCACTACCGGGCTGGCATGGGCCGGGTACGCCAACCATCGACTGCGGCAGTCCATCGAGCCGCTGGTAAAAGCATTCCTCAGCACCTGCCACTCGTAAGCGGTTCCAATCAGAATAAACGATCATCGTGAATCCTGTCACAAGGAAATGGCTCTTTCGCAGGCGGAAAGACAAACTCCCGCGCGCCTACACTCGTAGTAACGCTGAGGCGCAGTTATGGCTTGGGCCGAACTTACAGATGCCCGGTGCTACTACGAATTGATCGGTCGCGGCGGTCCGCTGCTTCTGATCCCGGGGCTTGGCGTCACCTGCCGAATCTGGGATCCGATCGTCGCCGAACTGGCCAGGCGATTCACCGTGATCCTCGTCGACAATCGCGGAATCGGCCGGTCCGCCCAGAAGCGAAAACCCTGCACGCTCCGCGATTTCAGCTCCGATCTGGTCGAGCTTCTCGACCATCTGCAGCTCGATCGCTCGCACGTTCTGGGCTTGTCGCTGGGCGGCGTGATCGCCCAGCGCCTGGCGGTGGATCATCCTTCACGCATCGATCGGCTGGTCCTGGTTTCCTGCAGCGACATCTTCACGCCCTATCTTCGCCAGGTCTCAACTATGCTGGGGCATACGCTGATGCGGATGCGCGCCAAGGCGTTCGCGCGGATGGTGGAGGTTCTCGGCACCTCGCCGCGCTTCATCGATTCGCGCCCTGATGCGGTGGAAGAGCGCGTGCTGGAGAAATGCGCCCAGGGCATTCCCGCCCGCGCGATCGGCCGGCAGCTTCGCTGCCTGGCGGCCGAACATATCGATCTCGAACACAATCTGCTTCCCGCGCCGACGCTGGTCCTCGCGGGGGAATATGATTTTCTGATTCCCGGCTGCTACGCCCGCGAAATGGCAGGCCGGATTCCCGGCGGCCAATTCCTGCTGATTCCCGATGCGGGGCACAATCCCCTCCTCGAGCGGCCGGAGATCGTGCTGCCGCGCATGGTCGATTTCCTGAACGGTCGGCCGGTTGCATCGATTACCGATGCGGACCGGCTCAGCGCCTGCCCGCCCGCGCCGGTTGTCGCGGCGCGAGGGTCCGACCCAATCGAGTTCGATGTCGCCGGAGGGATTTCACGATGATCATGTCATTCGCACCCCTGCTTCGCTGGTGGAAACATTCCGAGACGCCGCAAGCGCCCGCGGACGCCGCGGCCGAGAAAGTGTCGCGGCCGGCCGAGCCGCCGTGGATTCATCAGCGCGATCTGGCGGGCATTCCGCGGACGCTGAACTACCCATCGACCACGCTGGCGCGTTTGCTCGACCAGACGGCCGACCGCTTTGGCGAGGTCACCGCCCTGATATACAACAACAAGAAATGGACCTATCGCGAGCTGCTCGAGCAGGTGAACCGCGCCGCCGCGGGGCTGGCGAATCTCGGCGTTCGCAAGGGCGAGCGCGTGCTGATGACACTGCCGAACTGCCCGGAGTCGGTCATCTGCTTTTTCGCCGTGCAGAAACTCGGCGCGCTGCTGGTGAATGCCGGCCCGCTCATCGGCCAGGATGATCTGCGCGATGTCATCGCCATGACCGCGCCGCGCGTGGCGATCGGCCTGGATCTGCTGGCCCCCGCGCTGACCCAGGCGGCCCATGGATCGACCATCGAGCATTTCGTCTGGGCATCGCTGCAACTCTATCAGAACGTCATCAAGCGGGTTGGGTATCACGTCAAGCTCTGGCAGAATCGCGGAAGCAACGGCGACGGCATGGAGCATATTCCGCTGACGACGCTCCTGGCGAGCTCGCCCTCGCGCCCGCCCAGCATCGCGCCGACGCCTTCGCAGACCGCAATCCTCCAGCCCACCGGCGGCACCACCGGCGGCATCAAGCTGGCGCAGCTTTCACACGCCGCCCTCCTCGCCAATGCTACGCAGGTCTGCACATGGATGTCCTGCCGGCCGGGGCAGGAGCGCGTGCTCACCGTATTGCCGACCTTCCACGTTTACGGCCTGATGATGGGGCTGATCGCGCCGGTGCTGTCGGCCGCGACCATGATCGTGACGACGCGCTTCGACGCCCGCGCCACCCTCGAACTGATCCGCAAATATCACCCGACGATTTTCCCGACAGTCCCGGCCATCTGCGACGCGCTGTGCAACCTGCTCGAGCGCGATGATGAGCGCCGGCCGTTCGAAGGCATGCGGCTCTGCTTCAGCGGCGCGGCCCCCCTGCCGCAGGAGGCCGCCGAGCGCTTCACCCATCTCTCGGGCGTGCAGATCGTCGAAGGATATGGGCTGACCGAAGCCTCCCCGGTGACGCACGCCTGCCCGGCCAACCAGCCGCCGCGCCCGCGCTCGATCGGCCTGCCGATGCCCGATACGCAGGTGCGCATCGTCGATCTCGACGGCCACGATCAGGACATGCCGCCAGGCCAGCCGGGGGAATTGCTGGTCGCCGGCCCGCAGCTCATGGCCGGGTATTTCTCGAATCCGGAGCAGACCGCGCGGGTCCTTACGACCGATGCCCACGGCACGGTCTGGCTGCATACCGGCGATGTCGTGCGCTACGATGCCGATGGCTACTTCTACGTCATGGACCGCATGAAGGACATGATCATTCGCTCGGGCGTAAAGGTGTATCCCGCGCGGGTGGAGAAGGTGCTGATGGGGCACAAGGGGATCGCCGATGTGGCCGTGGTCGGGCGCGACGATCCGGTGCATACGCAGAAGGTCGTCGCGGTAATCGTCCCATCGATCAAGCCGGAACACCCCGCCCAGTTCGAAACCGAGCTTCGCGCCTATTGCCGCGAGCATCTGGCGCCTTATGAAGTCCCGGCCATCTTCGAAATCGTCGAGAAACTGCCGCGCTCGGCCCTGGGCAAATTGCTCAAGAAGGACCTCCGCCAGGGCCCGGCCCCGACAAAAACCTCGCCCGATGACACGCCCGAACCGACACCCACCCCTAGCTCCCCTCACCGCAGGAAGGAGGCCGCGTAATGGTCGCCAGCATCAACACCCAGCGCGTCGCGATTGTCGCCGGAGCGCGCCTGCCTTTCGCCAAGGCCGGCACGGCGCTCAAGGAAGCCCATGTGACGGACCTGGCGCGGGCCGCGTTTCAGGAGACGCTCTACCGCGCCAATTTCCCGGCCGAGCGCCTCGATGAAGTGATACTCGGCAATGTGGTCATGCCGGCCGATGCCACCAACCCAGCGCGGGTGGCCGCGCTGTGGGCGGGCATCCCCAATCGCATCCCCGCGCTGACAGTGCAGCGCAACTGCGCCTCGGGGATGGAATCAGTCGCCCAGGCCGCCTCGCGCATTCGCGCGGGAGAGGCCAGCGCCATCCTCGCCGGCGGCGCGGAATCGATGAGCACACTCCCGCTCCTGCTGCCCCAGGAATCTCTTGAACCCATTTCCAGGCTCGGCCGCGCGAAGAATCTCTGGCGCAAGACCACCGCCATCGCCGCCCTGCGCCCGCGCCATTTCAAGCCCATTCCCGCGCTCATGCAGGGCCTGACCGACCCGACTTGCGACATGATCATGGGCAAGACCGCCGAGGTGCTGGCCCACGAATATGGCATCTCGCGCCGCGAGCAGGATGAATTCGCGCTCCGCTCGCACCAGCGCGCCGCCGCGGCGCAGGACCAGGGCAAATTCAACGAGGAAATCGCCCCCTTCTACGCCGGCCGGCGCTTTGAGCCGGTTACCGAGGATGTCGGCCCGCGCCGCGATCAATCGATGCAGGCTCTGACCAAACTCAAGCCCCTCTTCGACCGCCGCGATGGCACGGTGACGGTCGGCAACTCCTGCCAGGTGACCGATGGCGCGGTCTCGCTGCTGCTGGCCGATTCATCATTCGCCCGCGCGGAGGGTTTGCCCGTGCTCGGCTACGTTCGCGCCTACGCCGTGGCGGGATTGGACCCGGCGCGGATGGGGCTCGGCCCGGTCTTCGCCATCGACAAACTTCTCCGCCAGACCGGCCTGGCGCTGTCGGATATTCCGCTCTTTGAGATCAACGAAGCCTTCGCGGCGCAGGTGCTGGCCTGCCTCAAGGCGATGTCATCGGATCGTTTCGCGCGACAGCATCTCGACCGCGACCACGCGCTCGGCGAGATCGACGCCGAGTATCTCAATGTCAACGGCGGCGCGATTGCGCTGGGACACCCGGTCGGCGCAACCGGCGCGCGGATCGTTCTCACCCTGCTCATGGAAATGCGCCGCCGCGATCTGGATATGGGCCTCGCCGCTCTCTGCGTCGGCGGCGGGCAGGGCGCCGCGATTCTGCTGGAAAGGAGCTAGATCATGGATTCGACTCTCCGCACCTTCACCGATTCCGACAACATCCTCACCCTTCTGGTGGATGTCCCCGGCAAGCCGGTCAACACCTGCACGCCGCAACTTCTGGAGGATCTCTCGGCCGCCCTCGATCAGATCCAGCAGAGCCAGCCCGCCGGCATCATCATCGCCTCCGCCAAGCCTCACTCGTTCAACGCCGGCGCGGATTTGTTCACCATGCGCGATCTCGACCCCGATCACACCGCGCAATTCATCGCCCGCGGGCAGGAGATCTTCGACCGCATCGCCCGCCTTCCCATGCCCACCATCGCCGCGATCAATGGCGATTGCCTCGGCGGCGGAATGGAACTGGCCCTGGCCTGCACCTATCGCGTGGCGGCGGACGATCCTTCGATCTCGATTGGTTTACCGGAGGTTAAACTCGGCTTAATCCCCGCATGGGGTGGCACGACGCGTCTCCCGCGCCTGATCGGCCTCGCCAAGGCGTTGCCGATCCTCCTGGCCGGAAAAACGCTTCCCCCGCGAAAGGCGATGAAGGCCGGCTTGATCGATGAAGTCGTGCGCCCGGAAACGCTCATCGATGCCGCACGGCGAATCGTTTCCAGCCATCGCGATCGGCAGCGGCCCCGCTTCGCCCAGCGCGTGGCCGGCCGTCTGTCGCCGGTGCGCAACCGCATCATCGGAATCGCCCGCCGAACGACGACCCAGCGCACCGCCGGCAACTATCCCGCGCCACTGCGCCTGCTCGAGGTCGTCAAAGCCGGCTACGACAAGGGCATGCCTGCCGGTCTGGCGGCCGAGCGCGAGGCGATCGGGCAACTCATCCAGACCCCCGCCTGCCGCAACCTGCTGCGCCTCTTTTTCCTCCGCCAGGGCGCTAAGCGCCGCGCGGCCGATCAACTCCGCGCCAAGGCCGCCGAAGTTCAACACGCCGCCGTCATCGGCGGCGGCACCATGGGCGCGGGAATCGTTCACGCCCTCGTCCGCGCCGGCATTCCCGTGCGCCTGGTGGAAGTGAGCCCCGCAGCGGTGTCAGCCGCGCTGGGCCGAATCCGCAAGCTCCTCGATGATGACATCGCGGCCGGAAAACTCGATAAACTCGCCGCCCATCATGCCTTCAACCGCGTCTCGCCCACCACCGATTGGACCGGCCTGGGCCTGGCCGACATCGTCATCGAAGCCGTCCTCGAAACTTTCGAGACCAAGCGAGTCGTCTTCACGCGCCTCGACGGCGTGGTCCGGCCCGATGCGGTGCTGGCCACCAACACCAGTTCCCTCCGCGTCGCCGATATCGCCGCCGCGACGGCTCATCCCCAGCGCATCGTCGGCCTGCACTTTTTCAATCCGGTCAACAAGATGCCCCTGGTGGAAATCGTCCGCGCCCCCGGCAGCGATGATGCCTCGCTCGCGGTCGCCCTCGGGCTTGCCAGTCGCATCGGCAAGACGCCTGTCATCGTCAACGATTCGGCCGGTTTCCTCGTCAATCGGCTGCTGATTCCGTACCTGGCCGAGGCGCTGATGATGGGCACCCAGGGCGTCGACGTTCGCTCGATCGATCAGGCCATGGAGAAATGGGGAATGCCCATGGGGCCGTTCGAACTGCTCGATGAGATCGGACTGGATGTCGCGGTGCATGTGCTGCGATCGCTGGCGCAGTTCCACTCGATCCCCGTACCGCCGGCGATCGATACCGCGATCGCCAACGGCTGGCTCGGCAAGAAGAGCGGCAAGGGCTTCTATATTCATTCTGACAAACGCTCGGATCACGCGGCCAGGAAAACGCACGATGAACTGATCAGCCTCCTCGCCTCCCGCCCGGCCCAGGTGCAGGCATCCCAAGAAGATATTCAATGGCGCCTGATCCTGCCCATGATCAACGAGGCCGCCCGCGTACTCGATGAAGGCGTGACCTCCTCGGCCGATGATATCGATCTGGCCACCGTGCTCGGAATTGGCTTCGCGCCGTTCCGCGGCGGGCTGGCGAGATTCGCCGAAGACACAGGCCTCGATGAAATCGTCAAGCGCATGGATGAAGTGGCCGGTCGCCTCGGCCCGCGCTTCGCCCCGGCCCAGAGCCTGCGCCGATTCGCCGCCGCCAGGAACGGATTCCCCCGGCCCGCCACCGCGCCCAAGTCTCAAGCGACACCTACGGCAGGAACCGCCGCGCCGGACCAGTCACCGCTACAGGAAGTTCACTCGGCCTGACATTGTAGTTCACCAGGAAAGGAACCGCCCATGCCCACATTCAAACGCGCTGACCAGGAGCAATTCGACAAAGCCCGCGATCTTCTCGAAGCCGCGCCCGCGGCCGAGCCGGGGTTCGTCAAATCCCTCTTCTTCGGCCGGGTCAAGCTGGATGAGATCCTTCCCTATCCGGTGCAATCGGCCGATGATGCACAGCGCACCGAGGAGATGATCGCGCGCGTGGATGAATTTCTGCCCGCGCACGTCAATGCCGATGAGATTGACGTGCAGGAGCGCATTCCCCAATCCGCGATCGATGGACTTGCGAAACTCGGCGTTCTGGGGATGACCGTCCCCACCCAGTACGGCGGGGGCGGGCTCAGCAGCACCGCCTACTGCCGCGTCCTCGAACGCATCTCGGCCCACTGCGCCTCCACCGCCGTTCTGGTCGGCGCGCATCAATCCATCGGTCTCAAGGCGCTGCTCCTGATGGGCAATGAGCAGCAGAAACAGCAGTATCTCCCTCCACTGGCGCGCGGCGAGATGCTGGCGGCGTTTTCCCTCAGCGAGCCTGAAGTCGGCTCCGATGCGGCCGGCGTTCAGACCACCGCCACCCCCAGCGCCGATGGCGGGTTCTGGATTCTCAATGGCGAAAAACGCTACGCCACCAATGGGGCATTGGCCGGGCTGATCACGGTCATGGCCCGCACACCCGTCATCGAAAACGGTAAAACCCGCGACAAGGTCACCGCCTTCATCGTCACCCCGGATCTGCCGGGCTTCGAGATCATCACGCCAAACCGCGGCAAATGCGGCGTGCGCGGCTCCTGGCAGGCCTCTCTCCGCTTCACCAACATGGCCGTCCCGGCCGACCGCATCCTCGGCCAGCTCGGCAAAGGCCTCAAGGTCGCGCTGAGCGTCCTGGATTACGGGCGCTGCTCGCTCAGCGCCGGCTGTGTCGGCGGCGCGAGAAAGCTCCTGCAGCGATGCATCGAGCGCGCCCGGGCGCGCAAACAGTTCGGCCGCTCCATCGGCGAATTCCATCTGATCAAGGAGAAGATCGCCCGCATGGCCGAGACGACCTTCGCGATGGAAGCGCTGACTTATCTCGCGGCCGGGCTGGTCGATCGCCATTCGCAGGACATGATGCTGGAAACCGCCATCGCCAAGCTGTTCTGCTCCGAGGGGCTCTGGCAGATCGCCGATGACGCGGTGCAGATCTGGGGCGGTGAAGGGTACATGCGCGAGCACGGCCTGGAGCGGGCCCTGCGCGATGCCCGCATCAATCGCATCGTCGAAGGCACCACCGAGGTCATGACCGCGTTCATCGCGCTGGTCGGCATGAAGGGCGTAGGCGAGGAATTCGAGCAGGTCCTCCGCGCCGGCAAGCATCCCATCGGCAACTTCGGCCGCCTCGCGAGATTTGCCCGCGACCAGTGGCGCGATATCGTCATCGGCGCGGATATCCATGGCCTGCATCCGCAGCTCGAAGCCGAAGGCCACGCGCTCGCCCGCCTGGCCCACCAGCTTGCCCGCGATGTCTCGCGCCTGCTCCGCACCTATCGCCAGTACATCCTGGACCTGCAGCTCCTCCAGCAGCGCATCGCCGGATCGGTGGTTGACCTTTATGCCATGGCGGCGGTGATCAGCAAACTGCAATCCTTGCTGGAAGCAGCCGGCGGCAATGGAAATGGCAACGGGAATGGCAATGGTCATCGCGCCAATGGCCGGCCGCTCAGCCAGGACCTGCTCATCGGCAAAGGCTTCTGCCGCCGCGCCGCCGAACGCATCGCCCAGCGATTGCACAGCCTTTTCGTGAATCAGGATGCGTTGATTCTGAGTGAGGCGAATGCGATTCTCGGACTGTAGGTCCGACTTCAGTTTTATTTCGCAATTCATTGGCCACAATCGCGCCTTTCATGGATGATTCGCTCATCGTCGGCCGCGAGCGCCGTCCGGCGGCTTCGTCAGCGCCACAAGCATCGGCCTGTTCCTGCCATGAAAGTGACCCCATGCCCGATCGGATCGGAGTGTTGATTCTCGACGATGACCCGGCCGTCAGCGCCAGCCTCCGCGCCTATCTCGAAGATGCCGGCTTTGACCTCCACTGCGCCGAAACGTGCGCGGCCGGCCTCGATATTCTCGCCAGCGCCCCGATCGATGTCGCCATCGTCGATATCCGCCTCCGCGGCACCCGCGGCGATCAGTTCATCCTCAGCGCCCATCAATTCCGGCCAGGCATCACGTTCCTGATCCACACCGGCTCATCGATCTTCCGCCCCTCGCCGGCGCTGCGCGCGATCGGGGTGACCGAAGCGGATGTGCTTTACAAACCGATCCCCGATCTCGAGGTACTGGTGAAGCGCATCCGCAACAGCTCACCCCAATCCGGGTAATGCAGGGACGGCCGGCATTTCGGCAGCATCAGGATGCGCGATCCGCTCCAGTTTCGGATCTCTCACCCGCGCCCGACGATCCCACCTTTTTCCACATCGCACATGACACGTTCCCATCTTTTCCGCCTCCTCGTCGCCGCAGTCGCGCTTCTGACCATCGCCCCTCGGCCCGCCCCCGCCGCCGATGCGCCTTTGGCCCCGCCCGGGCCAGCGCCGGCCACCATTTCGTACCAACTCCCCACCGATGGCCCTCTGCCGCGCACCTGGCGGGTAACGCTGGCGATAGTGGATCCGAAGAATCCCGATTGGATCATCAGCCAGTTCGCCTGCGGCATCGAGCGTTCCGTTACAGCCGAGAATCAGGGCAACATGTCCGAAATCTGGGACGGCCTGGACGATAATTTCATGCCCGTCCCGCCCGGCCAATACGCCGTCAAAGGGATCTGCATGCCTGCGACCCAGTGGCAAGTCGATGGCCAGTTCCACAGCGTCACCCCGCGCTTCGCCGGCGGCGCATCGGCCTGGATGCCCTCACCCGAGCAGTGGAACAAGCCCGAACCTTTCGGCGGCGATCCGGTGGGCGCGCCGCTGAGCGATGTCGCCGTCGGGGCCAATGGCGTTGCCGTTTTTTACTATCAATACCTTGAAAACGGCCTGAACTGCCCGATGGTCGATCTGAACAAGCCGGCCGGGTACGACCAGTTCATCCGCGCCTTCAATTCCGGCGGCGCGGGCGGCGGCTCTTGCGCTGCCACCGATGGGCAGACCATCTGGGCTTTCTCCACCGACGGCGGGCCGAAATACGTTTACCGCGCCGATGGCAAACCCTTCGGCAAATCCCCCGGCGCGAACCGCCCCAACTCCTACGCGCCGCAGGGCTGGGTCACCGCGATGGCCGTTTACCGCGAATCGGCCGACAGCAAGCCGATCGTCTATGTCGCCCAGCGCGGCAAAATCCTCGCCGAAGCCAACCGCCACTATCGCGAGAGCGATACTGATTTCATCGATACCATCACTGTTCACGATGGTGAGAATGGCAAAGTCCTCGCCGAGTCGCCCCTGGTCCGCCCGCTCGGATTGGCCATTCGCGGCAAGACCCTCTATGCCCTCCACTCCGACCAGGGCAAATTCATCATCAGCGCCTCACCCCTGGCCGCCGGCATCCCCGGCCCATGGCAGCGCCTCTTCGAAGTCCCCGCCACCATCGCGCCCGCCGATCTCGAAATCGACAGCCACTCGCGCATTTACCTGAGCGACTCCCGCGCCAATAAAGTCTTCCAGCTCGATCTCGCGGGCAAACTTCTCCACACCTACGGCAAACTCGATGCCCAGCGCCCCGGCGCATACGACCCGGAAACGTTCATGTCCCCCGGCAAGCTCGCCGCCTGGACCGATGCGCAAGGCAACGACCGCCTCATCGTCGTCGAGCAGGCCGGCCCGAATCGCGCCAGCGAGTGGAGCGCTGATGGGAAATTCCTCCGCGATTTCATGTCCCTCCAGACGAAGTCCAACGATGGCTATGGCGTTGACCCCGAGCATCCCGAGCACATCTATCTCCCCGGTCACGGCGGCTGGCTCACGCGTTTTCGCGTCGATTACGACAAACATTCCTGGGCCATCGACGCCGTCTGGCCACTGGAAGAAAACGACCCGCGCTCCCCCAAGCTCGATCGCGCCAAGCTGATTCGCGCCAACGGAAAAATCTATCTCGCCGGCCGGCGCTCCCACAACGTCTTCCGACTCGATGCCGATCGTTGCGCGCTGTCGGCCGCGATCATCCAGATACCCAAGAGCAAAGCCGCCGCCGCAACCTTCGGCCTATGGCACGATGCCAACGGCAACGGCCGCGTCGATGATGAAGAGATCACCCCGGTCGACATGCCGGCCGGCCTGCTTACCTATCACGGGCAGAACTGGCTCGATGATCTTTCCTTCCTCGCGATCCATCAGGGCGGCAATGATGTTTGGCGACTGCCCTGCAAAGGCTTCGATCCCCACGGCAACCCGATCTTCAAGCAGTGGACGAAAGTGCTGACCGATCCCATCTTCACCGCCCGCGCTGCCGGCAAGGCCGATGCGATTCATGGCGGCAATGAGCTGGCCGACAATTTCCCCAGCGACTGGGCCGGCGGCGACGGCTCGATGGCCGAGGGCTTCTACATCCAGTCCCGCGGCGGGAAAAACTTCAGCGCCAACGAAGGCCCGCAGCACAAGATTTCCCGCTACGTCCCCGATGACAATGGCGGATTCTCCCTCAAATGGCGCACCGGCCGGACCGCCATGCAGAGGCTGGCCGACAATGGCGAAATCTACGGCGCGATGCGCGTGATCAAACCGATCAACGGCCTGCTCAGCATCGTCGATCAATCGCGCTGCGGCATCCTCCTCTTCACCGAGGAAGGCCTTTACGTCGACACGATCTTCCCCGATGGCCGGCGCTTCCCAGGTAAGACCGCCGGCATCTACACGCAGGGGGGCGAGTTCTTCGCCGGC
>JBBRTW010000144.1:0-14735 GCA_038244055.1 Tepidisphaerales bacterium
GCGGCCGGGCCGTCCGGAGCCGGGCGATGGCGCCGGAGCCGCCGCCTTCTACGCTCTCGCGGCCATGCTTGCCCGCCGCGAGGACCTCCGCAACGTCGCCATCATCGCCCACGTCGACCACGGCAAGACGACTCTGGTCGATGCCCTCTTGCGCCAATCCGGCAATTTCCGGGACAATCAGGTGCAGGACACCATGCTCGATTCCAACCCCCTCGAGCGCGAGCGCGGCATCACGATCCTGGCCAAGAACGTGGCCATTCACTACCTCGATCCGCTCACCAAAGAGACCTTTAAGATCAACCTGATCGATACGCCCGGCCACGCCGATTTCGGCGGTGAAGTGGAGCGCGTTCTCAGCATGGCCGACGGCGTGTTTTTGCTCGTCGACGCGGCGGAAGGCCCGATGCCGCAGACCCGCTTCGTGCTCAAAAAGGCGTTCCAGCACGAGCTGCGCCCGATTGTGGTCATCAACAAGATCGACCGCCACGATGCCCGCGCCGATGCGGTGCTCAATGAGGTCTTCGATCTCTTCGTCGAGCTCGGCGCCGATGATGAAGCGCTGGATTTCCCCGTCCTCTACGCGTCTGGCCGCGCCGGCACGGCAAGCTGGAAGATCGAAGAGCCGGGCGTGGACATCAAGCCCGTTTTCGAAGCGATCATCAAGCACATTCCCGCGCCCCACGGCGATGCCGATCGCTCGCTGCAGATCCGCATCAGCAGCATTCAATACAACGATTACGTCGGCCGGATCGGCGTCGGCCGGATCATCAATGGCCGGGTCAAGACCGGCCAGCAGGTCATCATCGTCAAGCGCGATGGCACGCAGGTGAAGACCAAGATCCAGCAGCTCCAGGTGTTCGATGGCTTTGGCCGGAAGAATGCCGAGGAGGCCGCCGCGGGCGATATTGTCGCCCTGATCGGTTTGGATGCGGTGGATATCGCGGATTCGATCTGCGACTTCCTCGATCCCCATCCGCTGGAGGCCGAGGACATCGAGCCGCCCACACTGACGATGATGTTCAGCGTCAACGATTCGCCGTTCTGCGGCAAGGAAGGCAAGTACGTCACCAGCCGCAATATCCGCGAGCGGCTCTTCAAGGAGCTTGAAGCCAACGTCGCCCTCAAGGTCGAGGAAGCCGAGACCAAGGACGCCTTCAAAGTCTCCGGCCGCGGGTTGCTTCACCTGGGCATCCTGATCGAGAACATGCGCCGCGAAGGCTATGAGCTGTCGATCAGCAAGCCGCATGTGATCATGAAGAAGGACAAGGAAACCGGCGCGACCCTCGAGCCGATCGAGTACCTCGTCGTCGACGTCCCCGAAAAGAGCATGGGCGGCGTCATGGAATTGGTCGGCAACCGCAAGGGCGAACTGGCCCGCATGGACAACCGCGAAGGCCAGGTCCACCTCGAATTCACCATCCCCGCGCGCGGCTTGATCGGCCTGCGCACGCGCATGCTCACGGCTACGCAGGGCACGGCCGTCATGCACCACAACTTCCACGAATACGCCCCCGCCCGCGGCGATGTCCCGGGCCGCCTCAATGGCGTGATGATCAGCATGACCGGCGGCAGCGTGAACGCGTTCGCGCTGAATAACCTTCAGGAGCGCGGCGTGATGTTCGTCGAGCCGACCGATCCGGTGTACGAAGGCCAGATCGTCGCGGAAAACGCGCGGGATAATGACATGCCCGTCAACCCGACCACCGCCAAGAAGCTGACGAACATGCGCACCACCAGCAGCGATGAGAACATCATCCTCAAGCCCGCCCGCAAGATGACCCTCGAGCAGGCATTGGAGTACATCGAGGAAGATGAACTGGTGGAAGCGACGCCCACGAGCATCCGCCTGCGGAAAAAGCTCCTGACGGAGAATGCCCGCAAGAAATCCGGCAAGGCCAAGCCGGTCGAGATGATCGACGCGTAATGAGCGACGATTTTGCGGCCTCTCCCGTACCGGCCCTGTCGATTTAGCTGGCCCGCCTCTTGCATGGATTTTCAGACCGCGCCGAGAAGGCCCGGGACAAACGCACGACAGCAGGATTGGTGCGGGGAATAAATCGACAGGGCTGGTGCAGGAGAGGGGGCCGCAAGAGTAAATGCGGGGGGAGCAACAGGCAGGCAGTTTAGTATTGAATCACCGAATGAATCTCGTCGGTGGGCAGCCTATCGCGTCCGCCGAGGCCCTCCAGTTCAATGAGTACCGCCACGCCCGCCAAGGTGCCGCCGAGTTGCCGCACCATGTCGCAGCAGGCTTTCATGGTCCCGCCGGTGGCCAGCAGATCATCGACCACCAGAACGCGCTGGCCTTCGATGATGCTGTCCTCGTGCATCTCCAAAGTGTCGGTGCCGTACTCCAGGTCGTAGGTCATCGAGATTTTCTTATGCGGCAGTTTCCCCGGCTTGCGCACCAGGGCGAACCCGGCCGAGAGGCAGCAGGCGACGGCGGTCCCGAAGATAAACCCGCGCGATTCCGCGCCGACGACCAGATCGATGTTCTTGCCGCGGAACGGATTGGCGAGCAGTTCGACCGCCAGGGCGATCCCCGAGGGATTGGCCAGCAGGGGGGTGATGTCGCGAAAGAGAATCCCCGGCTTGGGGAAATCGGGGATGTCGCGAATGAGGCGTTTGAGGGATTCGATCATGGGGGGAGTTTAGCGGATTGGGCATCCGCGAAACAGGGCCGCACTTCACGAATCATCGGTGTCGTGCAGCAAATCCCAAAGAAGCATCGCCCGCAAAGTTTGATTCGCGGCGTCGACTCCGATCCAGGTCACGACATCGAACGTTATCCCTTCGATTGTGCCGCGATGTCGATGCCATTCCATTCGAACATCGACGGTTCCGTTCGAGGCAGCCTCGAATTCGTCCGCATGTTGAGCCATGGCATCCAGGTCGTCCAGGATCGTCTCCTGCACCTCAGCGTTGAGCCGCGACAACGAAGGACGGAATTGATCACCGAGAACGATTGCGTAGCTCACGGCGAACTTCCTCTATTGTGTGGGTTTTACCCGCCGTCATTTCGGTGAACGCTTCCTGGAGTTGCTCTGGGCTAAACGCAGTCTGGATGCGCGCCTCGTCAAATGCTTCGGTAAGCTGGCCGATCAGAGGGCCGCTCAACCCGAGCCGACGGACATCCGTCTGGATTTCCCTGATGCGTGTTTTCAGGAGTTGAAACTGCTCGTAATAGACCTCGCCTACCGCGCGAATACGGTCTTCGCTGCATTCTTTGCCGCGGCGATGCCAATCCAGGAGCAGATCTCGCAGCATCTGGTGCGACGCCACGATAACTCGAATTCGTTCTTCGACCGCCAGTGCTTCCCCGGATGCAATTGGCCCATAGCCAATCGGGTCGTTGGAAGGAGTATTCACCATGGCCACACCTCTGGATCGCCCAACACATCATAGCCGGGCCGACCCAGAAAGAGCAATCTGTTACTCCGCCATCAGCGCATCGCGCAGCTTCCGCAGGGTCTCATGCTCGATCTGTCGGACGCGCTCGCGGGTCAGGCCGATTCTGGCGCCGATTTCCTTGAGGGTCATCGGCTCCTCGCCATCGAGGCCGTAGCGGAGCTTGAGGATCCTGGCTTCGCGCTCATCGATCGTTTCCAGCAGGCCCGAGAGCTGCTTGAGCTCATCGGATTCCAGCACGGCGCGGTCGGGCGAGGGGGTGTTGTCATCGGAAACCATCTCCTCGATGGTCAGGTCGTTGTCGCCATCGCCGCCGCCGGATTGCGTGGGCGCGCCGTAGGCCTTGACGGCCTTCTTGATGATCTTGAGCTTCTTGGGCGTGATCTTCATGTGCAGCGCCAGCTCATCGAGGCTGGGCATCCGGCCAAGCTGCTCCTCGAGCTCGCGGTTGGCGGTGCGGAGTTTGCCCATCATCTCGACCATGTAGGCCGGGATGTGAATCGGCTGAACGGAGTTGATCAGGGCCCGCTTGATCGATTGCTTGATCCACCACGAGGCATAGGTTGAGAAGCGGCATCCCTGCTCGGGATCGAATCCTTCCACGGCCTTGAGCAGTCCGATATTTCCCTCTTCGATCAGGTCCGTCAGGCAGAGCCCGCGGTTGATGTAATGCTTGGCGATGTTGACCACCAGCCGCAGGTTGGAGCGCACCATCCGCTCGCGGGCCGCGGGATCGTTGTCGTTGATGATGCGCCAGGCGAGTTCCTTCTCCTGGTCGCCATTGAGCAGTGGAGAATCGTTGATCTGCTTCAGATAAAGCTGGAGGCCAGTCTGTACGGCGGTGGAAGCCATGTTGCAGTCCCGTCCTGTGAGCGGCGGCGATATTGCCGGACGCGGGCGATGGGGGTCACCCAAGGGGTTATCGACGCCTTGGAGGGGGGACTTGGGATGTATGATTTGTAGTGGATAATGCAGAGCGGCAGTGGGCCGGGACCTGATGGGGCGATCCATTGCGGATTGTGGATTGCGGATTGTGGATTGTGGATTGAATGGCGGTTCTCAATCCGCAATCCGCAATCCGAAATCCACAATGCCCCAACTGGCGAAATTGCACGTTGGCGGGATAATTGAAGTTCCGATAATGCCGGGGGGCGGGTACGACACGGAAGGAATATCGCGATGAGTCAGGCCATCAATGCTGCGGGTTTCGGGCCGTCACGGGCCGTTTTCAGAGTCAAGGTCACCACCTGGAGCGATGCCTCGGCCGTCGCCATTGGCGGCAAGAAAGAGGTCGAGATCGTCATCGAAGGCGGCAGCGGCACCTTCTCCGGCTTCATCCCCAAGGCCGGCCTTTTCTCCTCCGGCGATAAGCCCATCACCAAGCGCATTCCGCTCGCCGAAATTGTCGATGTCACGATGCTCGACAAGGTGGTGTCGTTCGATCTCTACCAGGCTGGCCGGCTCTATTCGCGCTGCTCGCTGCTCGCGGCCAGCGAATCCGAAGCGCTGCGCCTGGCGTCGCTCCTGCCGGCCGTGGTGATGCAGGAATTCGCCGATGAGCATCAGAAGGGGCAGACTTTCGCGCAGGAGCTCGCGGCCGATACGCCGACGACCTGGGTATTCCCGACCATCATCGCGCTGAACGTTATCGCCTTCATCATCACCGGCCTGCGCGGCGGCGGGTGGGTTGATTCGAATCCCGAGAAGATGCTGGAGATGGGGGCTGATTTTGCCCCCTACACCACCAGCGGCCAGTGGTGGCGATTGATGACCTCGTCCTTCCTGCATTTTGGCGTCATCCACCTCCTCGCCAATATGTATGCGCTGCTTTTCGTCGGGCAGATCGCCGAGCGGCTCTTCGGCAATACCATCTTCGCGGTCATCTACCTCCTTTCCGCCTTGCTATCGGGGCTGGCCAGTGTCTGGTTCGAACCGCTCTCCATCAGCGCCGGCGCATCGGGGGCTATCTTCGCGCTTTATGGCGCGGTGATCGCGTTCGTCGTGATGCAGAAGGGCTCCTTCCCGAAGGCGGCCGCCAAAGCCGTGATGCAGAGCGCGCTGGTCTTCGTCGGCTACAACGTCCTGTACGGATTCAGCGCCAAAGGGATCAGCAACGCCGCGCATCTGGGCGGGCTGGTGTCGGGGTTGGTCCTGGGCGCGGTCATGTCCCGGCCGGTGATCCGCGAAAAGCGGCGGGCGCAATTTCCACTGAAGCTGGGCGCTGGGTTGGGTTTTGGCATTGGCGCGATCATCTTGGTGGTTGGGTTGATTCCCAAGAGTGGAATCGATCCGCAATCGGAGGAGGCATTTGATACCGCGCGCGTTGAGGTCGTTAATAAGGAACAGAAATTCGCCATGACCCGCATCAAGGAACTGGCGAAACAGTACGATGGCCATCCGGAAAAAAATGCGGAATTTGCAGGTAAATTACGTTCGGAAATCGTTCCCGCCTGGGACAGGGCGTTCAATGCCGTTAAAGCCGCGGAAGTAACCGCGAAATCTCCGACCCGCGGGCTGTGGGAACTCTTTGTCGAATACACTCGAGCCCGCCGCGATGGCTATAAGGCCTGGGCCGAGTTCTTCGAAACGGACAATCAGGACAAGGAGACGGAGTTCGAGGCGCTCATGAAAAAGGGCAACGCCGCGGTCGAAAAAATCAACGCCATTCTGGAAAAGCACTAACCCCCCAGCGCCCTCTCCACCAGCCCCCGCGCCGCTTCCGGCATATCGAGCTTCAGCGCTTCCGCCTGCCCGCGCTCCGACATCTTTTTCCATGTCTTGCGCAAAATCCCGATCACCTTTTCCGGATCGTGCCCCTCCGCGAACTCTGCGAAATAATTCTCCAGGAACACCAGACAGATCACATCCTCCAGTGTCTGCGCCTCCGGATCGGATTTGATTCGCTCTTTGCGGATCAGCCCTTCCACCCGGGCGATCGTCTCATCGTCATATCCCACGTCCCGCAAAATACCGGCCGCCGATTCCGCATGGAACTTGTACAACGTCGTCCGCCAGGTGAGGTAGCCAATGCGATCCATCGGGTACGAAGACCTCGGAATGACCCAGCGCCGGATATGCTGCGCCCGCGCCGCCAGGCGCAGCGCTGGCCCCGCGCCCGGCTCCAGTTTATCCAGCCAGCAGCTCATCCGCTCCGAATACAAAACCTCTTTCCCCGCCGGATCCTCCCCATTGGCCGAGTCAATCCGAGCCATCGCCGCCTGAAATCGAGCAAGTTCATCAGCCATAACGCATCGCCACCACAAACGTCCAAACCCCAATCGCCAATCCGCAATCCGCAATTTCCTGTCCTACACCCTACACCCTACACCCCGAACCCCGAACCCCGAACCCTGAACCCTGAACCCTGAACCCTGAACCCTGAACCCTGAACCCTGAACCCCGAACCCCGAACCCTGAACCCTCCAAAACCCTCTATACCATAAAATCCCCCACCCCCTATAATACCCCGGCATCATCACGGAACGGGAGAATGAAATGGAAGGAGCCATCGTGGCCGCACGTAAATCGCCCCTCGCTGAAAAACTGGACCAGGTCCGCGAGCGCATTGCCGCCGCCGCCGAGAAGGCTGGCCGCAAGGCCAAAGAGATCACGCTCATCGCCGTGACCAAGACCGCCGCGCCCGAGCAGATTCGCGAGATACTCCAGCTCGGCGTCGCCGACCTCGGCGAAAGCCGCGTCCAGATCATCCAGCAGCGCATCCCGCAGGTGAACGAATTCCTGCAGCGGCAGCGCACCCACGGCGAGCCCGGCGCGGTCCCCGCCAAGGTCCGCTGGCACATGATCGGCCACCTCCAGCGCAACAAGGTCAAGCCCCTTCTCCCCATGGTCGATTTCATCCACAGCATCGACAGCCTGCGCCTGGCGGAGGAGATCGAAACGCACGCCGCCAAGCTCGATAAGAAGGTCTCGGTTTTATTGGAGATCAACGCCAGCGAGGAGCGCAGCAAGTTCGGCGTGGCGGTCGGGGCTTCGCTTCATCTGGCCGAGCAACTCGACACCATGGAGCACATCCAGCTCGTCGGGCTGATGACGATGGCCCCGCTCACCGATACGCCCGACCAGGCCCGCTTCACCTTCGGCCGGACCCGCGAGATTTTTGAAGAAATGAAGTGGCACAAGATCGGCGGCGCGGCCTTCAAGCATCTGTCGATGGGGATGAGCAACGATTTCGAAGCCGCCATCGCCGAAGGCGCCACCATGGTCCGCATCGGCACGTCGCTTTTCGGAGGAAAGTTAGAGTCGGAACAGGCGGAGGCGGCGGAGTAGCCGTTCAGAAGTTAGAAGCGAGAAGCGAGAAGCGAGAATCAGAAATTCAGTCGCCGGCGAGGATCGATTGTCGGCGCACGATGCTAAACAACGCCCGCTGCCCCGCGATCGAGCCGCCCGCATGCCGCCCTATACCCTTCTCGCTTCTCGCTTCTCGCTTCTCGCTTCTAACTTCTCGCTTCTAACTTCTAACTTCAAATTTCTCTCAGAAATGTCCGACCTCGACCCCTTTCAGTTCTTCCGCCTGACGGTCGCGTGGATCGCCACGATCTACGCTTCGATCATCACCCTCCAATCCCTGTACGGCTGGGTCATCTATCTCTCGGGCCAGGAAAAATACATCACCGTCGTCCGCCGCTATGTGATTGTTCACGCCCTTCGGCTGCGCTTTAAGACCTTCTGGGGGGATGTGCTGATCTGCCTGCTGCTGTGCATCGTCTTCTTTCTCCTCTACCGGTTGCATCCCTTGGTCGAGGCTGGGAAGCTTTAAGTGTCCGCTAAAAATAATGTGCATTGTCATCCTGTGCTTGCGAAGGATCTCGCTTCGAATATCGGGGCTGCTCGGATTTTTCGAATGGTCCCCGACCTGCGGGCAAGATGCTTCGCTGCGCTCAGCATGACACTTCATTTTGCTCTGCTGACATCATCCACTAATTAACCGAAAGGGTCAGGTAATTAGCCGAAAGGGTCAGGAGGGCTCTGTCTCAAACCCCACTGTGACACGGGCGTCCCGCCCGTGCTGGCGACATGGAGTGGGAAAAGACGCAAATTCGCCGAAGTTTTTCGTTCGATGTTTCCAGCACGGCCGGGACGGCCGTGTCACGGGAAAGCATTGAGACAGAGCCGGTCAGGAGCCGGGGGATGATTATCAGCGTATGGAGCATTCCTGGTGGCCGGCTCCTGACCCTGATGTGTGGATTTCAGCAGAGCAACCTCATTTGACGCCCATTTGACGCCCCGTTTGCCCGCGCGCAACCACGGTTATCGCCTCGCCGGGAAAATCGTTGCGTGGCTTCAATGCTTTTAATGGAGTCAAAATATATATGGAATAATTCCGATGCCTTTTCCGGTTACCGGTGGCGTGTTCAACGCACGTTCAAATTCAACCATTCACCCGTAACAGGAAATATCATGGCCATCGGAAGTCTCCCCAAGTCGTCGCACCTCGATATTAACATCGGCAAGGCGAATTACGCCCACAACGATTACCAGGCCACGGTCAGCACCAAGCCGGCCAAGGACGCGAAAGACCCTAAACAGGGCACCCAGTCCTTCGGCCCCAGCGGAACGGTCCTTTATGGCACCGGCAAAGCCAAGTCCAGTGGCGAGGTTTTCGTTGGCCAGCCCCAGAACGCCACCGCCGAATTCTCCGGCCCGGCCGGCAGCGGCGCTTTCGCCGGCCAGACCCGCGTCCTCGAGGCCCGCGCCCGCTGGAACGATGTCGTCGACACCAACCCCATGGATGATGGCAAGATCGAACTCGGCATCGACGGCCAGGCCCAGGCCAACCTTTTCCGCTCCGACCAGGGCGTGGATTACAAGACGCCGGCGGCGCAATACGCCGGCCACGACATCGTCTGGGCCGATGCCCACGCCAATGTCGGCGCGGTCGTCGGGGCGCAGGTCGATGGCTCGGTCAACCTGAACCTCAGCTTCTCATCGGCCCTGGGTTTCAAAGGGCGCGTCGGCGTGTTCGCCGGGGCGCTGGTCCGCGGCGAAGGTGAAGTGCGCGGCTATCTGGGCGGCGCGAGTGTCGGCGTCCATGCACGGGGCGAAGCCTGGGCGGGTGGGCAGGCCTGGGCCGATGCCAAGGTCGGTTTGACCGGCTTGAATGCCAGCGTGGGCGCATTCGCCGGCGCGGCCGCCGGCGGCGCGGTTGGGGCGGATGTGATGGGCGTGGGCGTCGAGGCCAGCGGCCAGGTCTGGGCCGGCGCGGGAGCGAAGGCCAGTGTCGATATCGGCTGGAAAGATGGCAAGATCACCTTCGGCGCGGAGGCGGGCGCTGCCCTGGGCGTCGGCGCGGCCGGCGGATTCAACGTGACGATCGACACCGATCGCCTGGTGAGCGAGGGCAAGGCCCTGTGGAACACCGCCAACGGAATCGCCGGGCAGGCCGCCAACGATGCCGCGAAACTCGCCGGTGATGCCTCCCGGACCGCCGGCGACATCTGGCAGGCGATCAGCAACGCCGCCAACAGCGCCGGCCAGGGCGCTGCCCACACCGGCGACGATGCCGGCCAGGCCGCCCAGGACGTTGTCGACGCGGTGGTCGATGCCGCGACCCAGGCCGCCGAAGACACCGCCCACGCCGCCGAGCAGGTCGCCGACACCGCCTCGCAGGCCGCCGGAGATGTCTGGAACTGGATGACCGGCAATGGCTGATTGGCGACGCCGGCTCGAGAAGAAGATCGGCTGAAATAAAGCAGGGCAGGTTCAATCGCACTTGCGGATTGGACCTGCCCTGTTTGTGTGATGTCTCGGCGGTGAATCCTCAGTCCTTCAAATAGATGGCCGGATCCACGCGATGCTCCGGATCATCCCGCGCTGATTCCCAGAAAAATTCCGCGGATTCGGCATATCCGACTCCGGGCGAGCGCGAAATCTGCATCGGCGTTTTGCTGCCGTCTTTTGAAACCAGCATGGCGCTGGCCTTGTACACGCCGAAAGGAATGTTTCGCCGGTTGCTGCTGTAGTTGAGATCGGCGGAGTCGATATCGATGGTTACCGCATCCATTCGCGAGCCATCCAGAAGGGGCCCCTGCGGCGTGATCGTCAGCAGCACTTTGGCGCCCGGATGACGGGTGCTGAATGAGCCGCCCGTCAGCGTGTAGGCCGGCCCGTTGACCGCGAGGATGCCGCCAAAAAAGGCCCGCTCGCCTTTGGGGTCTTCGCCCGGTCGAAGCCCGCTAATGACCATCCGGAAATCGCGCACGATTCCGCTGGCCGAGGCCTGATCCACACCGACTTTTCGGTCATCCAGCCACACCAGGTCCACCGGCAGGCGATGGCCGGAATGTTCGACGACGCAGGTGGCCGTGACCTGATACAGCCCATCGGGGACCTGCTGCTCGTAGTGGCCATTTTTATCCACTTCCAGGCCATAGCGCGTTCGCTCGGCGGCGATGGTCGTGCCCCAGACCGAGACGCGATAGGACAGAACATTGGCGATGGGTTTGCCATCGAGACCGAGGATGTCGCCGGAGATCGTGTGCGGCTTGCGCCGGCCGGCGACTTCTTTGGCGTACTGTTCCCGCGCCCTGGCCAGGAGCTGTTCTCCGTTCGCGGGCGCGGCCGCCGCGGGCGCATCGGCGAAGCTGATGCTCTGCAACAGTCCCGTCATCTCCGCCATATGCTGGTCGTAAAGGTCCTTGCTGGTGGCGAGGTAGTAAATGCCCGCCAGTCGATTCTGCACCTTGGCCGCGACCATTCGCGCGTGAACCTGTTGCCCGCCCTCGCTCTGGGTCACCACTGTGCGCGATAGCGCCTCGAACCCCTGGCGGGTCTTGCTGGAGGTGACCTCGCTGGATTCGAGCACCTTGCCGCCGCTGGTCACTTCCTTGACGGCCGCTTCGAACGCCGTGGCCAGATTCAGTTCGCCCTGCGCCGGCGCGAGGACCATGATGATGATCGCCTGCTGCGTCGCGTTGGAATCCGGCGCGGCGAAGATCCGCGCGGGCCGTTCTCCACCCTCGGTCACTTTCCACCCGGCCGGCGCTTTATACTGGATGAATTCCAGAGTCGAATCCGCCTTGGGCGAGCTGTCATCCGCTCCGCAGGCCGCCGCCAGCAAAACGACAAGTGCGCCCGCAAACCATCGCTCCGCACGCGATTGAGGATTCATCATGGGCGCATCGTAGCAGTTGGAGGCCTGGGGAAGATAGTTTTAATTGAGAATCTCCGCCCGATACTTTGCCATCGACGCCGCCGCGCTGCTAAACTCGCGGGCGATGAGGTGTTATGCCCGCCGGTGATCGCGAAAATGACGTCAAGCTCCTCCCCGCCAGCCCGGGCGGCGCTTCCGCGCGCGAGAATGCCGCCATTATCGTCGCCGCCGAACCGTCGCCGCCGGTGGTGGTTTCATCCGGCTCCATGCCGCGACAACTGGCCGATCTGCCCAAGGATGAACTCAAGACATTGGCCGAGGAATATGGGCTGGAGGCGCGGAAATACAAGACGCCGCAGGACCTGGTCGCGGCCATCCATCAGCGGCGGCAGTTGATCGCGGGGCTGGACCGCGACGCGATGCTCGATGTGGTGCGCTGGGGACGCCGGCCGGTACCGATCAACGCCACGCAGGAGCAACTGGCCTTCGAGATTCTGCGGATCAAGAGCATGCGTTTCGACGGGCTGAGCGAGCGCGGGCTGGTGGCGCTGGCGCGGCTGCGGGCGGTGGAGGTGGAGACAGAGGATGGGGTGCCGCAGGTGGTGAAGAAGCTGAAAAAGAAGGAGGGTTTTTTCGCGAGGCTCAATCGCAAGCGGCGCTCGATGCTGGGGTCGATCGTCTCGGGGTTGATCGGGGAGAGCGGATCATCGAGCGAGTATCAGTTCCTGCCGCCGGAGGATGGCGCGGCGGCTTCGGACGGCGGCTCGGCGGGCTCGGGGGGCTCGGCCAGCGCCGGTGCGCCATCGCGCGATCGCTCCATTAAAGAGGAAATCGAGGAGGCTGGGCTTTTCGGGGGAATCGCGGCGCGGGTGAAGAAGACGGCCGACCAGTACATCAATCAGAAGCTGGATGAGATCGAATCGCGCATCGATCGCAAGCTCGATGAAATCGACCGGCGACTGGCCGAATGGCGGGATAAGGAGATCGCCAATCGGCTGCGAATTCTAAAGATCACGCTCTGGGCCAGTGTGATCGTGGCGAGTTGCTCGTTGCTTTACACCTATCTGAAGGTGCATTTCGGCGGGCATGGCTAACCGTAGCATGGGCATCCTGCCCATGTTGGATGGATCGCCCTGTTATGAATTTCCCTTTTGTCGGTTTCCGAATTTGTTTCGGAATTCGGGTTTCGGATTTCGTGCTCCGCGACAAGACGCTCCGAGATCAACGTGGTTCACACGGGCAAGATGCTCGTGCTCCGCGACAAGACGCTCCGAGATCAACACGGTTCACACGGGCAAGATGCCCGTGCTACGCGACAAGACGCTCCGAGATCAACACGGTTCACACGGGCAAGATGCCCGTGCTACGAGAATCAATCCTTTTCCTTGACCGTATTGCGTCCAATGATCGGATACTGCTCCAGCTCCAGCACGCTTCCCGAAATCGGCCGGCTCTCATCGCCGAGCCAGTAGACCGCGGCGGCGGCGATGGTCTCGGGCGCGATCAGTTTTCCCGAAGGCGCGGCGTAGGCCGGCGGGGTTTTCCACCAGTCTTCCGGCAGGCCGCCCTGGGTCATGATCTTGTGCTCGTTGGCGGTCAGGGTCCAGCCGACGTTGACCTGGTTGATGCGGACGCGATCGCGCGCCAGGGCATCGGCCATGTTGCGCGTGGCGGTGAGCAGGCCGCCTTTGGAGACGCTGTAGGGCAGCAAGTTGGGCGCGCCGCAATATGCATTGACCGAGCCGATGTTCAGCACCGAGCCTTCGGAGGATTTCAGATGTGGCAGGGCAGCGCGGATGAGCAGCAGGGGGGCGCGGAGGTTGATGGAGATGATGTGGTCGAACGTGGTCGCATCGCACTGTTCGAGGGTGGCGCGCTTGGGCAGAGCGGCGTTGTTGACGATTCCATCGATCCGTCCGAATGCCCGCAGTGTATGGCTGACGAGCTCCTCGGCCGATTCCGCTTTGGAGAGGTCATTGCAGCAGAGCGTGGCGGCCGGGCCGAGCTGGGTGACTATGGCCTGGCCCCAGTCGTGCTCCAGTCCATGCACGGTGACCTTCCCCCCCTCGGCCACGATGCGGCGGGCGATGGCCTCGCCGATCCCCGTGGTCGAACCCGTAACGATGATGACCTTATCTTTGAGACGCATACGCATGCACCTTCTCGCAAATCAATCGGAGCGAGGATTCCAGATCGCCCGATGCCGTCTTGAAGGCATCGGCATCCACCGTCAGCGGCGCGCCTAGCACCACCAGCGGCGCGCCGTACTCCGGCGTGCGCACTGCCTGCTCCAGCGTCAGCCCGCCCACCGCCTGCACGGGCACTTTCACGGCCGCCACGACCTGGCGAAGTTGATCCAGAGGGCTGGGCATGCGCTTGCCGGCGGCCGCGATGCCGCGGCGCTCATCGAAGCCGATATGATGAACCACATAATCGCACCCCAGCGCCTCCAGCCGACGGGCGCCTTCGACCAAATCCGGACAGGCGAGGTTGTCGCCCATGACTTTCACGCCGAAATCCTTGCCGGCCTTCACGACGACTTTCACGGTTTCCTCGTGGGCCCGTTCCATGACCACGACATGGGTCGCCCCGGCTTTGGCCATCATCTGCGCCTCCAGCCAGCCGCCATCCATGGTTTTGAGATCGGCGACGATGGGCACTTTGGGGAAGCGCTCGCGGAGCATGCGCACGCCGAGCATGCCATGGGCGATGATCAGGGGCGTGCCGGCTTCGAGCCAGTCGACGCCAGCGCGGATGGCCATCTCGGCCGTGGACATAGCCTCTTCGAGATCGATGATATCGAGAGAAATCTGAACGATGGGTCGCATGGGGATGTTGTCAATCGCCGGCCGGGAAATGTCAATTGCTGTATTCGCCGACGACGGGTTGATCCTGGATTTTCAGGCGCTCCTCGATCTTTTCCTCCAGGAGGCGCGGCTCATCGGGCTCGGTGAATCCGCCGGCGATTTTGATTTTGGTGCGATCCTTCAGAACCGCATAGAGGTTGTAGGAAAGGGAGGGGCCGCTGCTGTTCCTGCTGTTGTTTTGACCGATCTTCTGCTCGCAGAAAAGCTGCGCGATCTGGTTGGCGGGGATCGTGCGATTGCCGATCCACGGAAGGGGGAAGTGCTTCACGGTCAGCTCATTGGAGTTCACGCTCACGCGGGTGGAGTTAAGGAAGCCGGTGATGACCGTGTAAGTCAGGCCGATTCCGACC
>JBBRTW010000145.1:0-14701 GCA_038244055.1 Tepidisphaerales bacterium
CGTCAATGCCGGCCGGGGCGCGCCTATCGCCTATCTGCTGACTTTGACCCGGAGCCGCTCCCTTGATCGCTTGCGTTCCCGCGCCTCCCGGCCGGCCGAGACGCTGCATGAAAATGCCGAGGCCCAGTCCCAGCCCCACCCCGCCTCGGACCCCCTGGAATCGGCCGTCGCCGATGAGCGCAGGTCCATTGTCAAACATGCTTTAGAGAAATTGGACCCCAAGTATCGCGAAGTCCTGGAATGCTCTTTTTTTGAAGGCCTCAGCCACACCGAAATCGCCCTCAAACTCCAGAAGCCGGTGGGAACCGTCAAAACTTATCTTCGCCGGGGCCTCATCCAATTGAGGGACTTCCTGCGTAATCCTGATGAAGAGGAGCGAAAGGCTCCCGATGAAGAGTGATCCCCATGAATTGTGAGCAGCGCCGAGATCTGATGCCCCTGCTGCTGGTCGATGCACTCGAACCGGCCGAGGCGGCCGCGCTGCGCGCTCATCTGACCGGTGGCTGCCCGCGCTGCGCGGCTTATCTGGCCGAGGCGGATGCGACGCTGGCCCACCTGCCCTATGCCCTCGATCCGCAGACCCCGCGCCCCGAAGCGCGGGCGCGCCTGCTCAACGGAATTGAAGCGGAACTGACCCAAACCGCAGCCGCCGCGGGTCCATCCGATCATCGTGCGGGCAATCACACGCCGCATATCCTGAAAATGCCCCTTTGGCTCCGGCGCGTCCTGCCGGCGGCCGTGGCAGCGTGCATCGCCTTTGTCGCCACCGCCTGGTTCATGCTCGATTCCATGCAGAAACAGAAGAGCGAACTCGCCGCGGCGCTGGTCGGGCGGGACAACAACATCCGCATTCTCAATGCCGATTACAAGGCTTTAACCAACCGCTTCGAGCAGACCACGCAGATCGCGGATAACGCGCTGATGTCGCGGAAGTTCATCATGCTCGAAGGCCAGGGCCATTCCCGCGCCTTCGCCCGCGCCTGGTACGATGCCAAGCGCAACGCATGGCATTTCCGGGCGTTCAATCTGGAGCAATTGCCCGTTAAAGAGGCGTATGAACTCTGGTTCATCACACCCTATGGCCGAAAAGTCCCGGCCGCCACATTCCGGCCTGATGAGCGCGGCGAAGCCTACCTCGTCTGCAAACTTCCGGATGATGTCGGCCCGATTTCCTCGGCATCAGTGACGGATGAGCCTTCAGTCGGCACATTCCAGCCGACGGGGGATATTCATCTGGCTGGTAAAGTGGAGTAATTGGGGGAACTCGGCGATCAGGACGGGATAACAAGATCATCGCCTCCAATAATTACTTCAAAACGCACCCGTGAACCCCTGCTTGTCGGGGGGCGTAGAACGTTGTAGATTGAGGGAGTGAGTGGACGCTGAGGGGCACGTTCACCTCGGAGTGGATTAGTTTTTTTAGTGAGAGGCAGAGTCATGGCACGCTCCCGACGAGGGTGGGGGGTGGTTGCGGTGGTCGCATTGTGCATTCCAGTGGCCGGTTTCGGCGTCTGGGCGGCGATCAATTCACTTAAAGAGGAGCCCGCGCTCCTGCCGGAATCCAGCGGCCCCATCGTATCGAGCGATAATAATAAGAAAACGGATCAGAAGAATTCATACGATAGCGGGTATGCAACAGCCGCGGCCGCGAAACTTGGGCAGCTTCAGCCGCCTCCAGCGAACACCCAGCCCGCGCGGGTTGCGCGGGGTATCGATGGCTATACGGGTGGAATTTCCGGTACAGCGCCATCGGGCGATATTTCATTCGGCGCGAGTCATACCAGCGGGATCGATCTGACGCCGGTTCCGCCTCCGCCGAGGGATGATTTCAGCTTGACGCCGTCGTTCACGAACAAGTAGGTGGCGTTTAGGGGTGGGATGGCCCCGCTTGAAAAGAACTCAACATTGGAATGTTGAGCTACGTTGGAGTGTCGAGCTACATAGCTACGCGGCTTCTTCCTGAAACAGTAACTGTCCCTGGGTCGCGATGCGAAATCCGTAAAGCGCCAGCAGGATCACCACCGCGATAATGCACCAGATCGGCGCGGCATACCACGGCCCCAGATCCAGCACGGGCGGGAATACCTGAAAAAGGAATGCGCCCAGCGCGGCCGAAGCCAGTCCAAGCACCCCGAAGCGAGTCAGCGCGAAGAGCCGCGCGGACACGGCGATGCCGATCGTGATCACGCTCATCGCGATATTACCCGATGGCGTAAACATCATGATGAACAGAATGAGCCCCGAAATCGGGAGGGTGTAACGTTTGGAACCCGTCAGGCTCTGCACGGCCGCCACCACGAACGGCAGCGCCACCGCCGTAATGGCCGCGAATGAAATCTGCCAGAAGAAGACCGCCAGGATGCTGGGCGTGGAGCGCAGGGCATCGCCCACCTCGCGCATAGAAGGCGCGGGTGGGGCTGCGCCCAGTTTGATAAACAGCAGGGAGATGGCCGACCCCAGCGTTGCCGCCGTCGCTGCCACCGCCAGGCCGCCCAGCAGATCGCGCCCCACCAGCGGATCGCGCGCCTGGCCATTCATCAGGCGCGTCCAGGAAATCAGCCAGTCCGGCCAGACCCGCCGCACATATGGCTCCAGCGCCAGATAGAACAGCCACGCCATCCCGCCGCGCAATAGCCCCTGTGAAATCGACCAGAATATTATCTGCGTCTCCACGGTCGAGGGCGGCTGATGCGCCGCCCGCAGCACATTCCCGGCGGCCGATAAGACAAACACGAACATCGCCAGGCGAAACGCGTTTCGCCGATCGCTGCGGGCCCGGCTGACGTTGCGAATCGCCAGCCCCGCCGCCACGACCCAGATCGTCCAGCGGACGAAGAAGCCGACATGGTCGAACGTCTTCTCGAACCACGATCGCTCCGCCTTGCGCATCCCGGCCACCGGCATTTCCCACGGCCGAAGCACCGCGAAATAGACGGGTTTGCCGGCCAGCGATGCCGCCTCGACGCGCATGGATGACGCGGCATCTCCCGCTCGCGCCGCCGGCGCCCAGGCGAAGCGGCGGTCCGAATTGGTGGGTGGATTTTGAATGGGGGCGGCCGGCTGGAAATCGCGCGGATCGAGATGGGCTTTCTCGAAAAATGTCGTCCACAATGATTCAGCCGACTGGGTCGCTGCAGGCGCTGCCGCTCCGCCCGACACACCCGGCAGGGTTGTCGCGGGATCGGGTTGCGCCGTCGCGCTCGGCCGAGTCGCCGGCGTTGTTCCTTCCAGATACGCCGGCCCAATCGCGATGAACTTGATCAACTGCCGGCTCGGCCCGAAGACCAGGCTCACCATCCCCGGCGTCAGCGCGGGGGGATCGGCCAGTGTGATTGGCTGCGAAATAAAGGTCGGTACCAGCCGCCTGGGACTCTGGCGATACCAGAAGTATCCCCCTTCGCGCCGCGAGGATTTGCCCTGCGTTTTCCCGGCCGAGCCCGAGGCAGCGCTGGCCCCCGCGCGATCCGCCGCCGCGAAATAAGCCGGATCCCAATCCATCCCCCACGCGATATAGGCCTCCGGGTCCGCCTGCCCGAGCGCGCGGAGAGTCTGGGCGGCGTAATCCGCGAGAATGGCCGGGTGATCCTCCACCGGCACGGGCGGCATCGACTCGAACAAGACGGAATTCAAAAACGACAATAAGAAGAGCGGCACCGCGATCGCCCCCAGCATCGCCAGGCCGCGGCGAATCGGAATCGATGAAGTGCCCCCGGCCGCCGCCACCATCTCCGGCGAAGGCGTTTCACCCGCCGCCAATGCAGCCGCCAGCGGATCGCCCCCCGGCAGCGCCGCCAGCACTGACAGCGCCCGCGCCGGCCGGCGCGAGGGTTCGCGCTCCAGGCAGCGCATGATCACGCCATGCACGACCGGATCGAGCTCATCGATCGAGCTGGTCAGCGATGAGGGATCGAATGTATCGCGCATCCGGATCAGCTCATCCCAATTCTTCGCCTTATGCACCGGTCGGCCGGTGAAAAGTTCGTACAGCACCAGCCCCAGCGAATAGAGATCCGAGCGCACGGTTGGCGACTGCCCCGCGAGTTGTTCCGGCGCCATGTAGGCGGGCGTGCCGACGCTCAACTGATCGGCCGGCACATGATCGATCAGCGAGGAGAGCCCGAAATCGGTGATCAGCAGTTTGCCCCGCGCATCGAGCATGATATTGGCGGGCTTGAGATCGCGATGGAGCACGCCGCGCTCGTGGGCGGCCGCCAGACCGGTGGCGAGCTGTCGGGCCAGGTCAATGGCCTTGTCGTGCGGCAACCGGCCGATGCGGCGGAGCAGCGAGGCGAGATTCTCGCCATCGACATACTGCATCGAAAGAAACGGCTGGCCATCGACTTCGCCGACATCGTAAACGCGGCAGACATTGGGATGGGCGATCTCGCGGGCCAGGCGCACTTCGGTATGCAGGCGCGTGACGGCCACGGGATCGGCCGAGAGTGCGGGGGGGAGGAACTTGAGGGCAACGGTCTGCCCCAGTGTCAGATCATCGGCGCGGTAGACCTCGCCCATGCCGCCGCGTCCGATCATGGCGACGATGCGATAGCGGCCGGCCAGCACGGTGCCCGGCAGAAATCGGCCGTGATTGAACGATGAGCTGGAGGAGGAAAGGTCGTGCGCCAAGGCCGAGGAGCGCGAGGGCGGCGGCGTTTGAATGGTCAGGTCGCGATTGGCCGAATTCGGGGCCGAGTGGTTCGTCGGAATATCCGAGATGGGAAGCGTCTGGTCATTCAGAGGCTGCGGCACGGGATGGGAGGGGTCGGAAGGCATAAGTGGGTTGCGATGAATTGTTCTTCGCAGTCTATCGCGCCGGGGGCGGAACACACAGAAGCGATTTTTCACGGAACCGCGCTCGGGCTAACTCCGTGAGGACACGAATCATGCGATCGGGTTTGCGGAACCATGTTGTTGCAGGCCTGGGACTGCGGGAAAAGCCCGTTAAAGGTGTTGTCTAATTTCAACCAAACCAAACTGGCCGGACATTTCTTGACGAGGAGAGGATATGAACATTACCCTAACCCGTAGCACGGGCATCTTGCCCGTGTTGGAGGCGCGGCAACGCAACCCGCGATTTTTAAATTCGAATCGCCCCCACGGGCAGGATGCCCGTGCTACGAATAACTTCATGCGCATTATTCGATCCATCGGTGGAATCCTGCAGACCCTCTCCGAGTCCGAGGCCGGGCCGAGGGATTCAGCGCGCATTTTGACGGGTTTGTCGGCCATCGATGCACTGCTTCCCGGCGGTGGCCTGACGCCGCGGGCGATGCACGAAATCCTCAGCCCCACGGACATGCCCTCGCTTTTTCTGCCTCTGCTTTTCGCGCGCTCGGCCGCGAAAACGGGGTGGATTGTCTGGTGCGATTTCGAGAAGCGATTTTATCCCCCGGCCGCCGCGGCGCTGGGGCTGCCTCTGGAAAAACTCGTACTTCTCCGGCCAACCAGCGAGCGCGAGCAACTCTGGGCCGCGACCGAATGCCTGCGCTCGGCGGGCGTGGCGGCCTGCGTGATGAGCGCGGCGCGCCTCTCGTTTATCCAGGCGCGACGTATGCAACTGGCGGCCGAGCGCGGCGGCGGCATCGGGCTGCTGCTTCGCCCGGCCAAAGCGATGTCGCAGCCTTACGCGGCCGCTACGCGCTGGCTGGTGCGGCCCGAGCCCGGAGAGAGAACCCTGCAGCGATGGAGCGCACAGTTGATTCATGGTCATGGTGGACGCGTGGGAAAGAGCGTTCTTCTGGAGGTCTGCCATGAAACACATCATGTGCGTGCGCTTGCGGCGATGGGCCATCGAACGAATCGGGCGCAAGCGGCGGCGGCATCCGCATGAGGCGCTGGTGCTCCTACGCAGCGTGGCTTCGCGCCAGGTGGTGGTTTTCGCCTGCGCGCGGGCGCGGGAGCGCGGCATCAAGCCGGGCATGACACTGGCCGAAGCGCGGGCGATGTGCCATGGTCTGGCTCATCTCGATCACGACCCGGCCGCCGATGCGCGCTCTCTGGGGCGACTGGCGCAGTGGATGATCCGCTACAGCCCGGTCGCGGCCGTCGAGCCGCCGGATGCGATTTTTCTGGACATGACCGGCAGCCAGCGCCTCTTCGGCGATTTTTTCCCGCTCATGAAGCGCATCTCCGGCGAATTGGCTCAACTCGGTTTTTCCGCCGGCCTGGCGATCGCGCCCACACCCGGCGCGGCCTGGGCGATGGCATCATTCGCCGAGAAAAACGGCTCGATCACCGGCCCGGAAGAAGTGCGAGCTTCCCTCGAACCCCTGCCGGTCATCTCGCTCCGCCTGAGTGAGGAATCGGCCGCCGCTATGCACTTACTCGGAATTGAGACCATCGCACAATTACAAAAACTCCCCCGCCGGCTGCTCCCGGCGCGCTGCGGCTCGATGGCCCTGACCCGCCTCGACCAGGCGCTGGGGCTGATCGCCGAGCCTCTCACGGGTGTGCAGGAGCGCAAGCAAATCCGCGCGGCCCTCGAATTCGAATTCAGCATCGAATCGCTGGAAATGCTCTGGGAGGTTTTCAAGCGTTTGATCGCTTCGGTGATCAGTCAGCTTCGCCGCCATGGCCGGGGGGCGCGGCGGTTGGCGTTGGAGATGGTGATCGAGAAGGGTCGAGCGATCGTCAAGGAGATCCATCTTTCCCGGCCGAGTTTGAACCCCCCTGTTCTACTGAATCTCCTGCGTTGCGCATTTGAAACTGTCAAAAGTAACAGTGGCTTTATCGCGATATCGCTGTCCGTACTTGCTTCCGAATCGCTCACCGATGAGCAGCTCGATCTCTTCGATCAGGAAGCCCGCGCGGCCGATCAGGAGATGGATCACCTGCTGGAGCGCCTGCGCATCCGCCTCGGGACCGGCGCGGTGCTGACGGCAGCGCTGGCCCCCTCCCACCTGCCCGAGCGTGCTTTCTCATTAACAGATTCGAGTCAAGCGAATCCCACCCGCAACAAAACATCCACACTCATCGCCCCCCTCAAATCCCGGCCGCTTCATCTTCTGCCCACACCCACCGAAATCCGCGCCATGGTCTCCCCATCCGCCAGTGGCGACGCCCTGCCCATCGCCCTCGTCCACCACGGCAGCAATTTCCACATCGTCCAGTGCAGCGGCCCGGAAATCATCAGCGGCATGTGGTGGGAAGGACGGGGAAAAACCCGCGAGTATTTTGAAGTCGAAGAACAAACCGGCCGGCGCTTCTGGATATTCCGCGTCAGCGAAACCCGGCGGTGGTTCCTCCACGGCATCTTCGATTGCTAATCGTAGCATGGGCATCCTGCCCATGTCGGAAGCCATGTCGGAAGCCATGTTGGAAACCATGTCGAAAGCTATGTTGGAAGTATGAAGTTTCCGAATATCTCAGTCTTTTGAATCTACAAGCCAGACACACGGGCAAGATGCCCGTGCCACGACAAGCCCATGCCTGAAACCGCCAACCCCAAGCTCCGCTCCCCCACCGCCGCAGTGCTACCGGCTCCGCCGCCCGATGCGCCGCCCTATGCCGAGCTCTGCGTCGCCAGCAACTTCACCTTTCTCCGCGGCGCATCCCATCCCGATGAGCTGGTATTCCGCGCCGCCGAGTTCGGCTACCGCGCCATCGGCATCACCGATCTCAACTCCTTCGCCGGCATTGTGCGCATGCATGTGGCCGCCAAACACGCCGGCCTCAAGCTCCTCATCGGCGTGCGCCTGGCCTTCATCGAGCATCCCGACATCCTCGTCTGGCCGCGCAATCGCGCCGCCTACGGAAGGCTCTGCATGCTCCTCACCGAAGGCAAGCGCCGCACGACCAAGGGAAACTGCGACCTCTACCTCCAGGAATTTCTCGAGCATAGCGAGGAGGTCCACGCCGCCTACATCCCGCCGACGATCCTCACCCCCGCCTGCGCCGGCCGGCTTCGCACACTCAAGGAAACTCTCGGCCCGCGCCTTTCCATCGCCGCCTCCTGCCTCTACGAATCCGACAACCAGACCCGCCTGGCCGATCTGATCGCCCTCTCCCGCGCTGCCAACGTGCCCCTGCTGGCGACCAATGACGTCCACTATCACCTCCCCGAGCGCCGCGCGCTTCATGATGTGCTCACCTGCATCCGCCACGGCTGCACCATCCACGATGCCGGCCTGCGCCTTTTCCAGAATGGCGAGCGCTATCTTAAGACCCCCGCGCAGATGCACGCGCTGTTCATCGAGCATCCCCAGGCGATCCGCCGCGGGCTGGAGATCGCGGCCGACTGCTCATTCAACCTCCAGGAGCTGCGCTACGATTACCCGCGCGAAGTCTCTCCCGATGGCCGAACTCCGCTGGAATATCTCGCCGAGCTCTCCTGGTCCGGCGCGAAGGAGCGCTATCCCCAGGGCATTCCCGAAAAAGTCCGCGCCCTGATCGAGCGCGAGCTGACGCTGATCGGCGAATTGAAGATCGAAGCTTATTTCCTGACCGTTTATGACCTGGTCCATTTCGCGCGCGGGCGCGGCATTCTCTGCCAGGGGCGCGGCTCGGCCGCCAACAGCGCGGTCTGCTACTGCCTGGGGGTCACCTCAGTCGATCCAGCGCGGATCGATGTGCTCTTCGAGCGCTTCGTCTCCTCGGCGCGCAACGAGCCCCCCGATATCGACATCGATTTCGAGCACGAGCGCCGCGAGGAGGTCATCCAGTACGTCTACGAGAAATACGGCCGCCAGCGCGCCGGCATGACCGCCGAGGTCATCACCTATCGCGGCCGCTCGGCCGTGCGCGATGTCGGCAAGGCCCTGGGCCTTGGGCTCGACGCCGTCGATCAGATGGCCAAGAAACTCGACTGGTGGGACAAGGGCGCCCTCACCGCCGAGCGCGCCGGCGAACTGGGCTTCGACATCAACGACCGCACCATCGGCCTGGTCATGCGCCTGACCGGCGAGGTGCTCGGCTTCCCGCGCCATCTCTCGCAGCACGTCGGCGGCATGGTCATGACCAGCGGCCTGCTCTGTGAAATGGTCCCCATCGAAAACGCCTCCATGCCCGACCGCACCGTCATCGAATGGGACAAGCAGGACATCGACGACCTGGGCATCCTCAAGGTCGATCTGCTTGGCCTGGGCATGCTCACCTGCATCGTCAAGAGCCTGGAATTCATCCGCCGCACTCGCCCCAATGCGCCGCCGCTTGAGATGTACGCGATACCGGCCGAGGACCCCGCCGTCTACGAGATGATGAGCGATGCCGATACGGTCGGCGTCTTCCAGATCGAGTCGCGGGCCCAGATGTCGATGCTGCCGCGACTCAAGCCCAAAGAGTTCTACGATCTGGTGATCGAAGTGGCGATCGTCCGCCCCGGCCCGATCCAGGGAGACCTGGTGCATCCCTACCTTCGCCGGCGGCAGGGGCTCGAGCCGGTGGAATATCCGCGCGAATCGTTGCGGAGGGTATTGGGCAAAACCCTGGGCGTGCCGCTATTTCAGGAGCAGGCGATGCGCATCGCCATCGAATGCGCTGGGTTTACGCCCGAGGATGCCGACCGCCTGCGCCGCGCGGTCACCGGCTTTCGCCGCTACGGCCACATCGAAACCTTCGCCGGGAAATTCATCACCGGCATGCGCGAGCGCGGCTTCGAGGAGGATTTCGCGCAGCGTTGCTTCGCACAGCTTCGGGGATTCGCCAGCTATGGTTTTCCGGAGAGCCACGCCGCCTCCTTTGCGCTGCTGGTCTACATCTCGGCCTGGATCAAACGCCATCACCCGGCCGCCTTCTGCGCGGGTTTGCTCAACAGCCAGCCGATGGGTTTCTACGCCCCCGCGCAGATCGTGCGCGATGCACAACTTCATGGCGTGGCCGTTTTGCCGGTGGATGTCCATCACAGCGACTGGGACTGCACGCTCGAAGCCCCGGCCGAGGTTTGCGGTGGCGATATCACGCCCAAATGGGACTGGGGCCGCGGCGGCCCGAGCGTCCGCCTGGGATTGCGCACCATCCGCGGCCTGGCCCGGCGGCATGCGGATCAATTGGTCGCATCCAGGGTCGGTCTCAGGGTCGGGAGTTACCTCAGGGTCGGGAGCCGGCCACCAGAAATGCCAATACGCGAACAATCTCTCCCCGGCTCCCAACCCTTTCCTGTCAATCAGCAAAGTATTTCCACTAATAAAAACCAATTGATATCGCACTCAAGCTATCCCCCTCTTTTCACCTCCCACCCCCACTTTGCCCGCGCCAGCGCGCTCCCCGCCCACGCCATCGTCCGCCTGGCGCAGGCCGACGCCTTCGGATCGCTCAACCTCTCCCGCCGCCAGGCCCTCTGGGAAGCCATGGCCATCCGCGATGAGAAATCCCCTCTCTTCGATTTCTTAGAGCAAACCGAGCCAGAGCGCCGGGAATCTGAACAAGCCGGGACAGAGCGCCGGGAGCGCAGCGACCAGAGCGCCGTCCCGGATGGCGCGGAATTCAATTATCGCCCCAATATCGAATTCCCCGACAACCCGGAACACAGCGCCGTCCCGGATGAGGTGATCCGCGCGATTTTCACCGATGACAATTGCCCGAAAACCCCTGCCGACACACCAGACCTCCCCCTCATGCCCCTCTCCGAAGAAGTCGCCGCCGACTACCAGACGGCCGGGCTCTCCCTCAAGCGACATCCCGTCGCCCTGGTCCGTCCCCTGCTGAAACAAAAAGGAATCCTCTCCTCCGCCGACCTTCTGACCACCGATGCCGGCCGCTGGGTCAAAGTCGCCGGCCTGGTCCTCATCCGCCAGCGCCCCGGCACCGCCTCGGGCATCGTCTTCGAAACCCTCGAAGATGAAACCGGCATCATCAACCTCATCATCCGCCCCGACATCTACGAGCGGAACCGCCCCGCCGCCCGCCACGCCACCTTCGCCCAGGCCGATGGCTACGTCGAACGCCAGGGCAAAGTCATCCACATCATGGTCAAGCGCATGCACGACCTGAGCCATTTGTTGAGAAACAGCACAGTCAAATCGCGGGATTTCAGATAACAACCCGCCGGTCGATCGAAACACCACTTCCGCAGAACCTTGAGCTACAATTCTACCGTGGTTAAACCCCTGCGAAACTTCTGCCGGTTCATCCTCAACGCGCTAGCCATTCTCTGCGCCATTCTCGCGATCGCCATCATCGCGCTTTGGATTCGTAGCGGCCATCAAAACGACAGTTTGACTCAAACCAGCGGCTTCGAATACGCACTGGGGGATGCCAAGACATGTCAATTCTGGTCCTCAAAAGGGCAGATGGCATTGTACATCCGGCTCGCATCGCTCGAAAATCAGCCTCACCCCGCCACCGCGCCCGTCAACGTCAATCTGCGGGGAATCGATTGGTACTTATGCCATCCTGACCAGCCAGCTAATGCCGAAATCGATCCCCGTTGGCTGGCCGAAACCTGGCACGGCTGGGGATACGACCACAGGTGGGGAAGCAGCACAAGGGAGGACCAAGGCATCTACGGAGGCATCCAGCGCTGGCGCACAATCATCATCGCCGCGCCACATTGGAGCTTGGCAATTGTTCTGGCGCTGTTCCCGATTTGTCGCCTCAGTATGTTTATTCATCGAAGAGGCCTGCGTGTGCGGGTTCCGGCCGCCTGCTCCATCTTCAGACTTATTCATCGCACATGCATCGCCGCATCCTTCGCAATGATCTTCATCTCTGCGATCGCCTGGACCTTAAGCTGGTGGTGCACCTTCGAATGGGGCGCAGTCGCGTTTGATCGCGCGCAACTTCAAAGCGCCAATCGATCAGCATCTCGCTCCGCGTCACTTCACACATTTCGATTCGCCCTTCCACGGAACGGCTATTACATCGCCCTCCTTTGGCCCGACACGGCCCCACCCTGGCCCTGGACGAATGAGTCCATCAGAGCCCACGCCCACAACTACCCTTCCGGAGAATGGACGCTGCGCAACTACCCAGGCGCCACTCGCCTGGAATTGGCGGGCTTTGAATGTTCCTTGGTATCCTATCATCTCGACTTCACCGATCCATCGGCCCCTCCCGGTCCCCCGCCGCTTCCATCCGCCCCCGGCGTCAATTTATCCAATGAAGCATGGTTGATTCCCTACTGGATGGTCATCCTCTTTTTCTGCCCCTTGCCCACGTTCTGGCTGCGGCGGCAATTTCGACAGCGCCAGCATCGCCGACGCCTGGCCGACGGATTATGCGTAACCTGCGGCTATGACCTCCGAGCCAGTCCCGCCCGTTGTCCCGAATGCGGAAGCGATCCACCCGTCCGGACAACGATCGGCCCACCCACCCTACATACAGAAACCTGACAGGATCGACCGTTCCTTCATTCTCCAACGAAGATAATCCCACAACATTCGATGCCAGATACCAGACATTGAGTGCGCTGGGACTCGAACCCAGGACCTACGGATTAAAAGTCCGTTGCTCTACCAACTGAGCTACGCACTCGGAAAATTCCGCCTTCACCTTCTCAGGCCTTCTGCCGGCGCGAAAATGCCTCCAGCCGACCCGGCCATTCCCGACGGAATGGCCCGAGACTATATGGGCAAGCCCGGCATTACTCAACAGGCACTCAATTCCTCCGAAATTCGCATAAATTTCGTGAAGTTTGCTATCTTCTCTCGCCGCACGCCAAGGTCTCGGTATAATCTCCCGCGGGTGAGTTGCGTTCGTTGGAGGCCTTATGTCAATCCGCAGCGCCCGTCGGCGATTCGCTATCGCCATCGCGGGGGGTATGGCTCCCCTTCTATTGATAACGCATCAATCCCGTGGAACTGACATCATCGGCATCCAGCCGGCCGCGCTGGATCAGCCCACCGTCAATTTCATCTTCCTCGACCCCCTCACCTCCAACCCCGCGACGCCCCTCTACGCCGATTACGGCGGCGGCCTCCGCTTCTTCAACGGCGAAGCCTTCCTCGATACCGGCGCTTCGGGAATCGTCATCTCCCGAAGCACCGCCGCCACCCTCACCCACGACGGCCAGGAGAATACCGAAGTCACCGGCCTGGGCCAGCAAACCTACAGCAACGGCAAATACGTCTACTTCGAAGATGTCGGCGTGGCCGGGCAGACCATCCCCCGCTTCAATGTCTCCCAGTCCTTCAAGCTCTCCATCGCCCCATACACCGCCACCGCCGCCCAGGCCATTTCCGATGCCGAAACGCAATTCGGCTCGAACACCCCCAAGTCCTTCGCGGATGTGGATTTGACCGTCTACAACCACACCACCGGACCCATCCGCGCCCAGATCGGGCCATTCGTCGGCGAGGACCCCAACGTTCCCCCCGACCCCGCTTTCGCCGGTCTCGACGTCCTGGGCATGCCCGCCATCAAGGGCAAGGTCATGGTCATGGATCCCAGGCCGGTTGAAAACCTCATCTTCGGCAACTTCGACGATTACCGGATGAGGACCTATCTCTACGCCCCCGGCACCGCCGCCAAATCCTCCGCGACCGCCTCGGACGATCCCGGCATCCCCAAAACCAACCGATCCATCCGCCTCTCCTACGCCGATTTCGACGCCTTCAGCAAGGTCGGCACCGCCGATACCCCCGGCGGAACGCTGACCCCCCTGCCCACCGGCGCGGCCGCAAACTACGGCCCCTCTCTCGTCCACAACCCCTTCATCGGCCCCAATCCCCTCAATCCGGCCGGCGATACCACACCCCCCATCAAAATCTCCTTCAACGGCAAAACCACCACGGGATCATTCCTCCTCGATACCGGCGCGGTCGCATCCATGATCTCCTCGACCCTGGCCGCCAATCTCAATGTCCGCTATGTCGGCAGCGACCCCAACGCCGCGGACCCACAACTTGAGATTTTCGACCCGGCCCATCCCGGCAATGCCGGCACGCTCATTTCCGACCAGTTTCAGCTCTCCATCGGCGGCGTCGATGGAACCAAATTAGTCGCCGGTTTCTGGCTCACCTCAATGCTCGTGAAAACGACCCAGGGCGTCGCCAGCAACGACAACGATCCCCACCATCTCCGCTTCCTCAACGCGCCGGTGCTGGTGAATGATATTTCAGTCCTCAACGGCACGACAGGCCAGAAGATCACGCTCGATGGCATCTTCGGCATGAACAATCTCATCGCCTCGGCTTTCTTCCACGACAACGGCACCTTTATCCCCGACATCTACGACCTGACTCCTTCAGCGTTCGACTTCATTGCATTCGATGAGCCCAATCAGCTCCTCAACCTCAAGCTCCGCACCCCCGGCGACGCCGACCGCGATGGGGTTGTCGGCCTGAATGATCTGCTCTCTCTCGCCAACAACTACGGCACCACGCCAACCGCCGGCGATCCCTGGGCCGCCGGCGATTTCGATGGCGATGGCATCATCGGGCTGAACGACCTGCTCATCCTCGCCAACCACTACGGCAGCGAGGATCTGCTCGATGCCGATATGCTGAATCTCCCCCATTACCAGTTCGATATAGTCGCCGGAATCCTGAACGCAACCCCGGTCCCCGAGCCCGCTTCCACAATCCCCTTCATCATCATGGCCGGCTCCGCCCTGCTCGCCCGCCGCCGCGCCCGGTAAAACCGCCCTGCAAATCCCGCCTCCATCATTCATCATTCATCATTCATCATCACTACTGTCCGGTCAGAAGTCGAACAGCATCAACTGGTTACGATTATCGTCCTCGGCGTTTTTCTGCTGAATCTCTGAAAACACCTGAATTATCGGGGTTTTCTCGAAGATCATGACACTCAGGATTTGTGCGATTTC
>JBBRTW010000146.1:0-14673 GCA_038244055.1 Tepidisphaerales bacterium
CTTTCGCGCTGACGGCGCTGGGGTTCTGCATCGCCTGGCGGATGTCCTCGACGCAGGGGTTCCATGCGATCATGAATCTGTTCCTGATGCCGATGTGGTTTTTATCGGGCGCGCTGTTCCCGGCCGAGGGGGCGTGGGTGGGGCTGCGCTATGCGATCCGGGCCAATCCGCTTTCGTACGGGCTATCGGCGCTGCGGCAGACGATGATGTGGGATGCGGGATCGATGACGCCCTTCGCGATATCGATGGGCATCTCGGTGGCGTTCGCGGCCGCTTTGTTTGTGCTGGCCAGCCGGATCGCGATGACGCGGATTCAGGGGGATTTGCTGTAGGAGAGGCAGTGGGCAGTGGGCAGTGGGCAGTAGGCAGTGGGCAGTAGGCGGAAGGATGAAGGATGAAGGATGAATTGAAGATCACTATGGCGACAGTGCTGTCATATCACGCTGGCTCGGGCGATTTGCGGATTGAGGACTCGAACGAAATGCAATCGCCAAGGCGCAAAGGCGCGAAGATGCAGAGAAGAAAGATCGTTTTTTTCTTTGTTCCTTTGCGCCTTTGTGTCTTTGCGGTCCGGTTTTGCCGCGAGCGCCTGAATGCTTGTCTGTTTTCATTGATCCTTTCATCCTTCATCCTTCTGCCTTCATCCTTCGCACTCGCCGATCGTATTCACGAGCCGATCGCCGGGCCTCAGTTTGATTTGACGGATCACAATGACAAGACGTTTGGAAATGGCGATCTCAAGGGTCATGTGTGGGTGGCGGATTTCATCTTCACGAATTGCGGGGGGCCTTGTCCGGCGATGACGCAGAAGATGGTGGCGGCCATGAAGCGCATCAAGGACCCCGAGGTGCGCTTCATCAGTTTCAGTGTCGATCCCACCCGCGATGTGCCTTCGGTATTGCGAACCTATGCCCAGGCCCAGGGCGCTACGGATCCGCGCCTGCATTTTCTTACGGGCACCGAGGCGCAGATCCAGGCGGTGGCGCGGCAGCTTCTGCAGACGATCATCCCGGCCACTTCAAAAGAGCCGATCGTTCATTCGCGGACGTTCATCATCCTCGACAAGGACAACCAGATCCGCGCCATCTTTGATCCGATCGAGCCCGGGGGGATCGACCAGGTGGTGAGCGAGGTCGAGTTTGTTCTCTCCGGCCGGCCGATCCCGCCCGAGATCGCTTCGGCCCAGGCCGCGCCGCCGCCCGCCCCGAGCGAGCACGATGCGTTCCTGATCCGCCGACTCCCGGCCGTCAACGCTTCGCTGAACGCGCTCTCGGCGATCTTCCTCTGCGCGGGTTTTATGCTGGTGCTGTTCCGGCGCTACGCAGCGCACGCGGTGATGATGATCACGGCTTTCATTTCCTCGGCCGTGTTTCTGGTCTGCTACCTCACGCTCCACTACGTCAAGCTCAAGGCCGGCGTCGGCATCAGCAGATTCCCCGAGTCGGGGTTGCGGCCGGTCTACCTGACCATCCTCACCAGCCACACGATCCTGGCGGTTGCGGTTTTGCCGATGATCCTGACGACGTTTTATCGCGCCTTCACGCGGCAGTGGGAGAAGCATCGCCGGCTGGCCCGGCCGACGTTCTGGATCTGGCTGTACGTTTCGGTGACGGGGGTGGTGGTGTATTGGATGCTGTATCACCTGGCGCCGGGATTGGCCGGGTGATCGCCAGAGGAGATCGGCATTCCTATGACGAACGCCGACGGCTGCCGCGCTCCCGGACGCGCCGGGCAAGCCCGGCGGCTACAAGCGCGTAACTCCTTATCCCGCCTCATGCCAGAGGCCGCTTACAAACCGGCGAGGCGTTCATCATGGGCACTGTCAATCCGCCTGTTTAGGCTCTTGTCATTGGTATTTCGAAAGGAATCCTATGACCACCATTCAAGACCATGCGTTGCATCTCAAGACCGATTCGGTCCGTCCGCCGCAGGTTGTGGAATCGCCTGAGCTTCGGGCGTCGGATCATCCAATGGAGGGGCGGGATGTGGGCCGGCGCGCTGGCCAGGTTTCGATCTTTGTCCGCTGCTGGCACGGCCTGCGGCGGCTGGGCGCGTTTATCTTCTGGCTGTTGACCGGCTTTGGGCTTTTGTCCCATTTGATGGGCCACAGCAAATCGCGCCGCAGCGCGATGGAAGAAGTCGTGGTCTACACCGTCTCGCGGTCGTTTTTCCTTTGGGCGGTGATCCTGACGGGCTTCATCGGCTCGGCCTGCGTGAGCCACTGGCCGGGCACGGCGATCGTCTGGGGCTGGATTTACATCGGCGTGCTGCTGTACACGTTCGTGACGCTGCTGTTCGACGTGAGCACGCCGAAGTTCCTGCTCTGGTTCGGCGGCTTCGCCTTCGTCTGGCTGCTCTCGAAATATTTCGAGGATGTGCGCGGCTGGTATCTGCTGACAGGCGTGGCGGCGCACATGCGCGGCCTGCATCCGATCCTCAACCCCGGCTTCGCGGCCGTGGTGAGCTGGCTGCTGCTGCTGCCGTGGCTGGGCGGATTGTTCCACTCGTTCAGCTATGGCCGAAAGACTTTCTCGCCCAACAGCATCGAGGAATGGTTTTTAGGCGAAGGCCGGGAAATCATCGACCGCGCCGGCCTGAAATTCCGCAGCCGCTACCGCGACCTCTTCGAATCCATCCTCGGCCTGGGCGCGGGCGATCTCGAAGCCATCGACTCGAACCACAACGTGGTCAAGCGCTGGGAGAGCATTTTGTTCCTGTTCTTCGTGTGGCGCAGGCTCGATGAAATGCTCCACCAGCGCGCGGCGGTGGTGGATACGGCACCGGGGGATGTGCTGGAGGTGAAGGAGGTGCGGGCGTAGTCACTATCAAAAACAAAACTAAAAACTAAAAACTTAAAGCTGCGGATGGCGATGGCCGTTCGCGGCTTTAAGTCATTTTCATTTCAATGTTCGTTTTCCGGCGTGTTGGTCATCCTGAGCTTGCGAAGGATCTTGCTTCGAAACGGGTGGCCCACTCATTCGCAGCCAGATCCTTCGCAAGCTCAGGATGACACGACATCAGGATGATGGGAACTCAGGCCGGTAGCGACTTACTTCGCCGCCGCAAGGGAGATTGCGACGGCGCGCAACGTCGCATCGATCTCCTGATCCGAATGCGCCATCGACACGAAGAACGTCTCGAATTGGCTGGGCGGAAGATGCACGCCGTTCTCCAGCATGGCGTGGAAGAACTTCGCATAGGTTGCGGTGTTCGAGGCTGTCGCTTCCGTGTAGTTGGTAACCGGTTTGTCATTGAAGAACAAACCCACCATCGACCCGATCTGATTCACCGCGACGGGGACATTGGCGGCCGAGGCGGCATCCGCCAAACCCTTTGCAAGCCGCGCGCTGGTCGCTTCGAGTTGTTCGTAAGCGCCGGGCTCCTGGAGGATTTCCAAAGTCGCCAGCCCGGCCGCCATCGCCAGCGGGTTGCCGCTGAGCGTGCCGGCTTGATACACCGGCCCGGCCGGCGAGATTTGCTCCATCAGTGATTTGGGCCCGGCGTAGGCGGCGCAGGGGAGGCCACCGCCGATCACTTTGCCGAGGCAGACGAGGTCGGGCTTGATATTGAAGCGGACCTGAGCGCCGCCCCAGGCCACGCGGAAGCCGGTCATCACTTCATCGAAGAGCAGGAGCGCGCCGTACTCGGTGCAGAGATTGCGCAGGCCCTGGAGGTAGCCATCCTTCGGAAGCACCAGCCCCATGTTGCCCGCCACCGGCTCGACACAGAAGCAGGCGATCTGGCCGCCATACTCGGCGAAGAGTTGTCTTGCGCCATCGAGATCGTTGTAGTTGACCAGGAGCGTGTGCGAGGTGACCGAGGCGGGGATGCCGGGGGAGGAGGGAGTGCCGAGAGTGAGCGCGGCGCTGCCGGCCGAGACCAGGAGCGAATCGACGTGGCCGTGGTAGCAGCCGATGCATTTGACGATCTTGTCGCGGCCGGTGGCGGCGCGGGCGAGGCGGATCGCGGACATGGTGGCTTCAGTGCCGCTGTTGACGAAGCGGACCATTTCGACGGCCGGCAGGGCGGAGATGATTTTCTCGGCGAGCTGGGCCTCGGCCTCGGTGGGGACGCCGAAGCTGGTGCCGCGGCCAATGGCTTTGGAGAGGGCGGCGACGACGCGCTCGTTGGCGTGCCCGACGATCATGGGGCCGTAGGAGCCGATGTAATCGATGTAGCGATTGCCATCGACATCGGTCAGCAAACACCCCTCGGCCTCCTTGATAAAAATCGGCGTGCCGCCAACCCCTTTGAAAGCGCGCACCGGCGACGAAACGCCCCCAGGCATGACCTGCCGGGCGCGGTTGAAGGCGGCGGTGGAATTGACCGTGGAGCGGCTGGAGGAAGGCATCGAAGCTAAGGTATGGCGGAGGGCAGAAATGTCAAAATTTCGAGAGGCGTCGGAATTAAACGCGAAGGCCGCGAAGCCGCGAAGGAAGACGCGAAGAATTCAGTTTACTGATGGCTGATTGATGGCGCAGGCGACCAGGTACAGCGGTAATTGAAAATTGAGAGGAACCAAAGCCGGAAGGAACCGAATATGCCATTCGCCATATGCCCTTTATCTTCTTCGCGTCCGCCCTTCGTGCCTTCGTGTTTAATTCAATTGTCCGGCACGATGAGTCGAGAAAAAAACCGCGGTCTGGGGGAGGGCATCCCGGACCGCGGTCGGAGGGGAGAGTGAGAATCGTGAAGCACTTTCGCTTCTATTGTTTTCTATCTTACCAAGTCGGTAAAAGTCAAACCGAAAATTGAGAAAATCCTGCCGAGATTCACAGACTTTGGCACGTCCGCACGTTCTTGCTTCATTGTATCATATACCGAATTAATGAAAGTGTTGTATGGCCGACAAAATTCTGATGGCTGTCGAAATGGCATGCCGGGTTATCGGTCGCAGGTGCCCATTGTCGGGCTAACTTGCGGGATGGAATGGACTTGTGGCTTCCCAAGCGGGCCGCAAGCATGGCATTGCGTTTGCATTGTAAGCGGTGTTTCACAAAATGCCGATGTTCCTTGGCCGGTAGCGGCAGGGGCATTTCCTGAAAATTGAAGTCAAAAACGAGCTTTGAAGGAGCCAACATGGGCAAGATTGTAGGTATCGACCTGGGCACGACCAACAGCGTGGTCGCCGTCATGGAAGGCGGCGTGCCCAAGGTGCTGATCAACACGCAGGGGAGCCGGCTGACGCCATCGGTCGTCGCCTTTACCGACAAGGGAGAGATCCTGGTCGGGCAGACGGCCAAGCACCAGCAGGTGACCAATCCGAAGAACACGGTCTTCTCGATCAAGCGATTCGTCGGCCGGCGTCACAACGAAGTGGCGCAGGAAGAGAAGATGGTTCCGTATGAAGTGGTGGGCGGCTCGGAAGAGTACGTGAAGGTGAAAGTGCGCGGCAAGGATTACACGCCCGAGCAGGTCTCGGCGATGATCCTTTCCGATCTGAAGAAAACGGCCGAGGCGTATTTCGGCGAGCCGGTGACCGATGCGGTCATCACGGTGCCGGCGTATTTCAACGATGCCCAGCGCAAGGCGACCAAGGATGCGGGCGAGATCGCGGGATTGAAAGTCCTGCGCGTGCTCCCCGAGCCGACGGCGGCGGCGCTGGCGTACGGTCTGGATAAGAAGAAGAACGAAAAGATCCTGGTGTTCGACCTGGGCGGTGGCACGTTCGATGTGTCCTGCCTCGATGTGGGCGATGGCGTGTTCGAAGTGTTGTCGATCAACGGCAACACCCACCTGGGCGGCGATGACTTTGATGAAGAGCTGATCAACTTCCTGGCGGAGGAATTCCGCAAGCAGGAAGGGATTGATCTTCGCAAAGACGCGATGGCCTTGCAGCGCCTGAAAGAGGCGGCCGAGAAGGCCAAGATCGAGCTCTCCACGGCGATGGAGACCACGGTCAATCTGCCCTTTATCACGGCCGATCAATCGGGCCCCAAGCACTTGCAGACGACCATCACCCGCACCAAGTTCGAGCAGCTCATCACCCCGCTGGTGGAGAAATGCCGCAAGCCGGTGATCGATGCCCTCAAGGATGCGAACCTGGCGGCCGGGAAGATCGATGAGGTCGTGCTGGTGGGCGGCTCAACCCGCGTGCCGATGGTGCAGCGGCTGGTGAAGGATCTGTTCGGCGGCAAGGAGCCCAACAAGAGCGTGAACCCCGATGAAGTCGTCGCGGTCGGCGCGGCCATTCAGGGCGGCATCGCCACGGGCGAGGTCAAGGATATCCTGGTGCTCGATGCCACGCCCCTTTCGCTGGGCGTCGAGACCCTCGGCGGTGTGATGACGGTGCTGATCGCGCGCAATACGACCATCCCGACGAGCAAGACGGAAACGTTCTCGACGGCGGCCGACAACCAGGATTCGGTGACGATCAACGTGCTGCAGGGCGAGCGCGAGTTCGCCAAGGACAATCGCCTGCTGGGGCGGTTCGACCTGGCGGGGATTCCGCCCGCGCCGCGGGGGATGCCGCAGATCGAAGTGACCTTCAATATCGACGTCAACGGCATTCTCACGGTTTCCGCGAAGGACAAGGCGACCGGCAAGGAAAACAAGACGACGGTGGAGAAGGCGGGTGGGTTGTCGAAGGAGGAGGTCGAGAAGATGAAGCGCGAAGCCGAGGCCCACGCGGCCGAGGACAAGAAGCGCCGCGAGACGATCGACCTGAAGAACCAGGGTGATAACCTGGCCTACCAGACCGAGCGGCAGCTCAAGGAGCACGGTGACAAGATCTCGGCCGGCACGCGCGGCGAGGTCGAATCGGCCTTGAACAACCTAAAGGACGCGCTCAAGAGCGAAGATGGCGAGCGGATCAAGAAGACGATCGAGACGGTGCATACCGCCGCCCACAAGATCGGCCAGGAAGCCGGCGGCGGCAGCGCCGGCGGCCAACCGGGCGGAGCGCCCGGAGGCGACCGCGCCACCGCGGACGCGGCTGCGGGTGGTGAGAAGAAGAAGGATGAGGATGTGATTGATGCGGAGTATGAAGTGAAGGAGTAGAGGTTGCATCTGATGCGAGTTTCGGAAACGCCAGCGGGCGGCGGTCTTGGGACCGCCGCCCGCTCTTGTAATGAGTGGGCGGAAATCAGTGGACAATGGCGAATGACGAAATCAGAATAGCGAATCAACCTCCAACCGCCCAATGACGAATGACCCAACAAAATTGCGGAGGAGTTCATGCATTCGGCCATTGTCCATCGAACGCTGATTCGCCATTCGATGCTTCTACATCGGCGCGGCCGTCATTGAGATATCATCGATCGCGAAGTCGTTGCCGGAGATCGCGGTGTTGAGGTCGAAGATCTCCACTCGCGCCTTTTCGGTGCCGCCGGATTTCCAGGTTCCCCGAAACTCTTTCCACGTCCCGCCCAGCGCCGGCGCGGTGATCCGGCCGATCGACTGCCCATTGATGCGGATATCGAGTTGCGCCGGGGCGGAGGGATACCAGGACGCGAGCCAGAGCGAAAAGATGTAGCCAGTGCCGGGGCGGACCCGCACGGTCCGGGACCAGACCGCCCGATCGGGCGCATCGCCGCCATTGACGGCCAGCATCAGGCCCTTGCCGGTGGTGTGATCGCTGAGCGAGGTCGCTTCGTCGTGGACGGCATGGGGATCCCGGAGGATGTCGTAGGCCTGCGCCTGCATGATGGTCCCGGCGGTGTAGTCGCTCTCAAAGCCCGCGCGGCCGCGCTCGAAGTCTCCGTTGCGGAGCAGTTCCCCGGTGATCGGATCGGGGCCCGATGCATCCCCATCCATCTTCGCGCCTTGCCGCGCCCCGCCCGAGCATCCGCCGGCAAACATGCACGCGATGATCCACACGCCCGCCACCGCGGGAAATTTCCTGGAGAATCTCGCCATCGCATCGCTCCTGTTCCGCCCGGCGGAGTTTGAAGATAAGGGATGATGGCTGAACGATAGAGGATGGGGGATGAAGTTGCGAGTCCGTAGGGAGGGACGCTTTCTCGCAAGCACAACAGCTTCGGCAAAAGACTACGGCTTCTTCGGCGCAGTCGGCGCTGGCGCGGGTTTGACTTCCATCTCCTGAATCCGGTGCCGTTCGTAATCGGTGGTGTAGCGGATGGCGACGATGTCGCCGGGCTTGAGGGTCTTGATGAGCTCGTAGGAGGCCTTGTACTTCTCCTGCGGAAAGCTGAGCGCGTATCCATCGATCTGGCCGGTCTTGGGCTTTACGGCGACCCAGAAATTGTTGTAGACCTTGAGGACTTCGCCGATCACGATGCCTTGGGGGCGGCCGACCAGTTTCTCGATCGAGACGACCCGTTTGGCATCGCCATCGGCTTTCCATTTCACGCTGATGCGATCGACGTCGAAGATCGATTTGTAAAGATCGGCCGCCCGTTGATCCATCGTGCCGACGAGGAATTTCGTCGGCTCGGGGTCGCCATCGATCTGCACCATGATGTAGTCGTTCTTCTTTTCGACGAGCAGGCCGCCCACGGTGCCGCTGTCCTTGGGAGCCTGTTTGAGCGCCTCTTTGTCCGCCGCCCAAACGGCCGAACTTAGCAACGTTGCCGTCATGATGGCGATCAGCAATGAAAAGCCGCGAGCGATCGAAACTCGAGACATGGTGGGTTCTCCTCAATCACCATTATGCGTCCGGCAGGCGATTGTTGCGGGAATGGCGACAGAGTTCGTCGGTCCGCAAACTACTCCGTATCGCCTTTGCCCTCATCGCCACGGATGCGAACCAATACCATCCATGAATATCGGTTCCCAATCGGAACTTGCCAAACCTGCCCTACTTCAGCGCCGCGGATGTAATCTTCCCACCCCTTGTCTTTGACCGCCCCGATGTCCGACAAATATGCTACGAGCCGCATCGACCAGATATTGCGAAAATAGAGTTTCCCATCAGGATTAGTGAAGACGGCAAACAGCTTGTGCGGAAGGCCGATGGATTTCATTTCCTCATGATTCATGCATTCCTCTACCGCGTTCGCGAATCGAGCCGCATTACTCCGCGTCCCTCCGGACGGCCACTCGGACTTGTTACTGAAAGTTTCGTAGTTGGGCGTGGGGACATGCGCGTATTCCTCGCCTGTCTTCTGTTCGTAAGCGGTTTGCCCAACCGACAAGATGGCTTCAAACGCGGCATCCTCGGGGAACTCGTTCGGATCGCGCAGGATTTCTTCGAACGTCTGCTTCCCGTTTGCCACGACGGCGCATCGCGTGTAGAGGAACTCGTCGACCGTACGAATACTCTCCCATGTGCCGTGCATGCGCCTCGGTGTCCAGCGCGTGAAGCTTCGCGGCGAGGTGGTTGTCGAAAGCAAAGATGTCCTCAACCGGCAACTTCGCCATCGCCTTCACGAGCGGCCGAACCACCGCGTCATCATTTCCGAGCTTCTTCCAATTCAGGAGGTTAAGCAGTTCCCAAAACCGATCTTCGGTCATCGGGAGGTCCTCGTTGGAAATGCAAAATGGACAATTCCGCCCGGCCGGTCCGTTGCAGTACGATCAGGCCTCCGAGTTCAGACCAATCGCTCTTTGAACTCCTCCGGGCAGGCCTTCCAGGTTGCTTCGCAGCTTTCCTCCAACGGTACGCGGATATACGCTTTTGATTCCAGAAACAGCGGCATCGCGGGAAGGATATCGCCAACGGCGACGGGTTCCACATAGGCGGTTTTGACGGTGCCGGCCACATAAGAGGCAAGCGTTAGCTGCTTGTCGGCGGGAAGCGCGAAGGGTTCATCGTTCATGCCGGTCCAGATGGCGGGATGAATGCCCTGGGGATCGCGCCGGGTGGGTGGAAAGAGATCGACGATCAACAGGTTTATACCGCGTTCGAGCAATTCCAATGATTTTTCGACGAACTGCCGCAGGGCGTGCTGGCTGGCTTTGTTGCCTGGTGAAATGATTTCAATGACCGCGATGGTTTCATCATCGCGATGCAGAGCGACTCGATTGGCTTTGGCGGCGTAGACGATTTCCTGATCTTCACGGGAGACGAAGCGGGTCTTCGGCGGCTCGGTCGCCAGTGCCGCGCCACCACGGGATCGGGACCAATCGCGGTCTTGAGATGGATGTGCCTCCAGAGCGAGAACGTCTGGAACCAGAGCGCCGGAATACTGTTCGACCAGTGCGAAGACGCCCTTTGGGAGCACGCCGGCATTTAGAGCGTCGCAGATCGCGCCCGTCCAACGCTGGTGGAAGTGATGAAAGTAACCTGACGGCGCTTGAGTCCAATCATGGATGGGCATTGCGATCACCTCGATGGTAAGACTTTATCATATGCCACTCCCGCGCGGGGATCGAGATGGTGGATTTGCGGTAAGTTCACTTCGCATCGACCGCCTTGCCCGGCTCTCGTCGGCCAGCGCCTTTGGTTTTGGTGGCCGAATCCCCCAGATCCTGCCGCGCCCTTTCCGCCAACTCCCGCATCTTTTTGACGACCTCGGGATACTGATCCTTCACATCCGTCGATTCGCCGATGTCGTTTTCGAGATCGAAGAGGGAGAGTTCGATCTTTCCCGCGCGGTAGGGAGTGGGCGTTCCACCGGTGGCGCGTTTGAGGGGGGTCATGCGGTAGTCATGGGGGAAGTGGAGTTTCCATTTGCCGGCGCGGACGGTTTCGAGATGTTCGCCCCAGTAGATGTAGAGGACGTCGTGGATGGGTTTGGCATCGGCGGGGCGCTCGCCAATGGCGAGGAGGGGCCAGATGTTCTTGCCGTCGATGACTTTGTCTTTGGGGAGTTCGACATTGAGCAGGCCGGCCAGTGTGGGGAGCATGTCGATGGTCATGGCCGGCTCGCGGCAGACTTTTCCGGCCGGGATGTGGCCGGGCCAGCGGAAGATGCCGGGGACACGTGCGCCACCATCGAAGCTGGTGCCTTTGCCTTCGCGCAGGGGGCCGGCCGAGCCGGCGTGATCGCCGTAGCTGAGCCAGGGGCCGTTGTCGGAGCCGAAGAAGACGAGGGTGTTCTCCTCGAGGTTCAGGCGCTTGAGCGTGGCCATGACCTGGCCGACCGACCAGTCGATCTCGGCGATGACATCGCCGTAGAGACCGAAGCCGCTCTTGCCTTTGAAATCCGGGCCCGCGCCGAGCGGGACGTGCGGCAGGCTATGGGGGAGATAGCAGAAGAAGGGCTTGTCCTTGTTCTTCTCGATGAACTTGATGGCGCGATCGTGATAGAAGCGGGTGAGGGTGTCGGGGCTGGGGTTTTTCTCGACGACCTTGCCGTATTCGTAGAGGGGCAGATCGGGGTAGGCCTTGGGACTCTCGGGATGTTTTGGCCACATATCGTGGGAGTAGGGGATGCCGCAGAATTCGTCGAAGCCCTGTTTTTCGGGGAGGAATTGCGGGAGCGCGCCGAGGTGCCACTTGCCGAAGATGCCGGTGGCGTAGCCGCGCGACTTGCAGAGGCGGGCGAGATTCATCTCCTCGGGATTGAGGCCGATTTTCGCCTGCGGGCCGAGCGCGCCATTGATGCCGACGCGCAAGTTGTAGCAGCCGGTCATGAGGGCGGCGCGGGAGGCGGAGCAGACGGCCTGGGAGACGTACCAGTCGGAAAAGCGCACGCCCTCACTTGCGAGGCGATCGATATTGGGCGTGGGCGCGCCCTTGGAGCCGTAGCAGCCGAGATCGCCGTAGCCCATGTCATCGCAGAAGATGATCACGATGTTCGGCGGGCGAGCGGGCGCGTCGGCGGCGAGGGCCTTGGCGGCGGAGAGGGCGAGGGCGGCGCAGAAGAGAATCGCGGTAAGGGGGGAGCGTGTCATCCACCACAGTATAACGAGTGGCCGCGCAGTGCGGTGATTTGCTCTCCACCCATTTGAAGAAGACCCTCACCCCCCACCCGCTCCCGAGTACAGGAGAGGGAGTAAGACCCGGGTATAGGAGGGGGGACCGGAAACAAATCACGCCAGGAGCGTCGTCGTCCCGTCGGCGGTGACATCGGAGTTTTTCTTGTCGAAGAGGGAGGTGGAGAAGGGGGTGGTGGCGGGGGCGGCGGTGGAGTTGGGGGGGCGGCCGACGATGACGGTGGATGCAGCGCCGGTTGGGTCGGTGGCGGGGGTGCCTGCGGCGGTCGGTGTCGCGGCGGTGGGGCCTGCGCCGGCGGAGTTGAACGAGTAGAAGATCACGCCTCCATCGGCCGAAGTCGGAGTGACCATACCGCCGGGAACTGCGCCGGCGCTGAGGATGAGGGGATCGCCCGAATTATTGAGATCGACGGGAACGGGGTCAGTCAATCCATCGATTGCGCCGCCATCGGTCGTGCCGCCGGTGCCGCCATCGATCGGGCCGCCATTGACGCCGTCGCCCTGGCCATCGCCGAGGCCGCCGAAATTCTGGACGGGAATCCAGCCGGAGGAATCGCCGGCCAGCAGGGCATCGAGATCGGATTGGGTGGGGTCGCGGTCGAGGGTCCAGGCCCAGCCGGCGGGCCAGTCGAAGCCGGGATCGGTGGTGTCGCCGGTGGTATCGGTGTTGTCGCCGGTGGTGTTGTCTCCAGTGGAGTCGGTTGAATCAGTTGAATCCATGCTGCCATCCGTGCCGTCGCCGGGGTCGGCATCGCCGGGGTTGGCATCCGTGGGATTGGGATCGGTGATCTGGCCGCCATCGGCGTTGATGACATCGACGGGCGCGTTGTCGGTTGAGTTGTCGGTGGGGCCGTTAGCGGCCGGGTCGCCAGCGCCATTTTGATCGAGGGGGACGATGGTGGGGACGGCCTGCACTGGCACTGCGCCATTGGGCGCGAGGATCGTCGCGGCGGCCGCGCTGAGGACGCGGCGGCGTTCGAGGATTTCAAAGACGATGCCGCTGCGATAGCGCGGGTCGAAGCGCGGGAGTTTCCGAAGCGCCTGGCCGGGGCTGTAGCGAACGAGTGCGGTGGTGCGCGACATATGAGAGGCCTGACTGAAGAGGTTTCAAATTACACTGCAAAAATGTACCTGAATCGCACGGAAATTTCCTGGTCGTGCATTGCACCGCTCGGCCCTCACCCCCGCCCTCTCCCGAGTACAGGAGAGGGAGTAAGCGGCAAGCCCGGTTGGCGAGGACACGATCAACCGATCGCGATGGCGGAATCGCTAGAGGGATATTCTGACACAGCGGTCCGTCCGATGCAACAACAAAGGCGAAAGAGCGATGTCGGTGAAATACGCAATCGCCGGCGGGGAAACCCGGAACAGTCGGGGGCGACTGTTCCGGGGCGGAAGGTCCGAGTCATGGACTTATTGTCAGGGGAGGAAATCGATATCCTCGGTGAGCTCGTTGGATTTCAGGTCCGTGATTTTGTCCTTCACGCCGGCGTCGGCGTTGAAGATGAAGAAATCCTGGCCCTGGTTGCCGGCGAGGGTGTCGATGGCCTGGTCATCGTGGACGTGGCCGGGGACCGTGCCGGAGGGGGTGATGTCATCGGCCGAGAGCAGGTCATTGCGGAGGGTGTTGACGCGGGCGAGGTAGGAGGCGGGGCCGTTCCAGATATCGCGGATCTGCGCGAGCTTGATTGGGTCATTATCGTAGTCGGTGGTGCCGGCGATCAGGACATCATCATCGGCGTTGCCGGTGATGCTGTCAGCGCCTCTGCCGCCGATGAGGAGATCGCGGCCGCTGCCGCCGCCGAGGAGATCGTTGCCATCGCCGCCGGAGAAGACATCGTTGCCATCGCGGCCGCGGAGGGTGTCGTTGCCGGCATCGCCGAAGAGGAAATCATCGCCGGAGCCGCCTTTGAGGATGTCATCGCCGTTGCCGCCGTGGAGGATGGCGGGGATTGCGATTTCGGGATTGACGAGCAGATCATCGTTGCCATCGCCGCCGTTGATTTCGATTTGGCTGACGGTGGCGGGGTCGGCGAAGGTGATGGTGTTGTTGACCTTGATGCGGAGGCGGCCGAGGGCATCGATGGTGACGCGGATGAGATCATCGCCGGCGGTGCCGTTGATGATGAGGGGGGCGGGGGGCGGGGTGACGATGACCGAATTCTGGAACTGGGCGAGGAGGAGATCGAGGCCGGCGGTGGGGGTGAGCGTGGAGCCGGCGACGAGAATGTGGGAGCCGGAGACGGAGACGGCGATGGCGCTGCCGGTCTCGGCCGAGGGGAGATCGAGCGGGGCGACGCCATTGGGGCCGAAGGTGGTGTCGAGCGTGCCGTCGGAGGTGAGGCGGATGATGGCGAGGTCGGCCGAGGCGTTGTCGATGGTGGCGGAGAGGAGGATATTGCCGGAATCGACGGCCAGGCCGGTTGCACCGTTTTCGGTGTTGAGGGAGTCGATGACGTTGGTGAAGGCGGTCGTACTGAGCGTCAGGTCGTAAGCGGCAACGGCGATAGCGCCGTCCGACTGGCCGGCGGCGATGATCTGGCTGCCGGAGAGCGCCAGGCCGCTGAGCGTGTCGTTGGATCCAAAGGCGGGATTAAAATCGGTGATGGTAGCGGATACGACGTTTCCGCTGGCATCGAGGCGGACCAGGCCGAAATTGGGATTGGAATCAAAGGGGTCAGTTGTGTCCGCGCCGATAATGATCGAGCCATCATCGGGCTCGAGGAGCAGGGCGCGGGCGACATCGTTCGACGTGCCGGATCCCACTACGGGGTCGAATGAACCGAGATGGCTCACAGTGACGATTCCGCCGCTGCCGAAACTGCCAACCAGCCCTCCGTTGGGATCAATCTTGGCAACGAAGAGTTTGGAATCATCGTTGGTGCCGGCGAC
>JBBRTW010000147.1:0-14665 GCA_038244055.1 Tepidisphaerales bacterium
CCGAGCCAATCACCGGCGAGCTGAATCGTCATCCGCGGCCTGCCGGCAGGATGCGCCCGATTTCGGGCCTTCCTGCCGGAGGCCCAAGCCGGCTTCCAGACCGCGACCGGGACACGACGTTAAACCATCCCACCGCGGCAAACCTCGCCGGCAAATGACCCGCGCGATACAGGAACGCAGATGATGCAGCAGTCAACGAGCGCCAGTCGCCTTTGGACCCGCGGGAGGGTCCCGCTTCGGCGCGCGTTTACGCTCATCGAAATCCTGATCGTGGTCGTGATCCTGGGCATCCTGGCCGCGATCGTCATCCCGCAGTTTTCCAACGCATCGCACGTCGCCCGCGAGAATACGCTCAAGGATGACCTTCGCTATCTGCGGACGCAGATCATCGTCTACAAGGCCCAGCACCGCGACGTTGCCCCGGGATATCCCGCCGGCAACACCAAAGCCACTCCGACCGACGATGATTTCGTCGCGCAGTTGACCGGGCACTCCAACGAAACCGGCGGCGTTCAGATCAATCCGACGGCCGGGTATCCCTTCGGGCCCTACCTGCAAAAAATGCCGGTCAACCCGCTCAACACCCAGGCGAAAATCTTCGTCGTGACCAATGGCCAGCCGATGCCCACAACCTCCCAGGGAAACGAGTATGGCTGGATCTACAAGCCTGAAACGCAGGAATTCATCGCCAATTCTGACCAGGTGGACAACAATGGCGTACCCTACATGCAGTATTGATGTCGGGAAGCGCCGCGCCGGTCCGCAAGGCGGGCGAGTGCGGCGGCGGCGCGGATTCAGCGTCGCCGAAGCCCTGACCGCATCGGTCATTCTCGCGGTCGCTGTGGTTGGAATTGCCGGACCTCTCACGGCCGCGGGCGAACAAGCGCGGGTCTCCCAGGAAAACTCAACCGCCGCCGTGCTGGCGCGGGAACTGATGGAGGAAATCGCCTCCAAGCCGCTGCTCGATGGTGGGACAACCTGCCATCTCGGCCCGGAAACCGCCGCCGGCGAGACGACCCGGGCCAATTTTGACAGCGCCGATGATTACCACGGTTATCACGATGGCAGCTCTGACATGACCACGCTCGGAGGAACCCGCCTGTCGATCGCGCCGGGCTATTCACGCGATGTGACGGTCGAGTATCGCGCCACGCCATCGGGTGCATCGGCGAGCTCGGGAGATTTCGGACTCGTGACGGTTTGCGTCACCACGCCGCACAAGCAAGTCGTCAAGATCAGCCGTCTCCTCGCCAAGCAACGTACCGCAACCTGATCGTCCCATGATCGCTTTAGCCACAAAACTTCGAGGATGTCGCCGCGGCATGACCGCCGTCGAGCTCTCGATTGGACTGGTCATCACCACGATGGTGATGGGGGCGATTTCTTCCCTCTGGTACGCGATGGGCACCACCTGGAAAATCAGCGGGGCCGCCCAGGGCGCGGGATTGACCGCATCGATCGCCAGCGCCCGCATCGAAGCGCGCATTCGCGCTTCGCGGTATTTCTTTCAATTCGCGGCCGGTTCGCTGACCACTACGCCGGCGACGCCCGCCTCGCTTTTCTACTGGAAAGACGACAACTGGACCGCCAGTCCCGATGGCATCGTGCAGATCGCCGAAATGGCGCTGATCGAGCACGACCCGGTCACCAAAAAGATCTACGTCTATGAAGCCATGCCGGCGGCATCGATGAGCGCGGCCCAGCTCACCCGCGCAGGCACCAACGCCACCGCAGCCGACATGACCGCCTCCACCAGTCCGGCCGCGTTCAAAAAACTGGATTTCGTGAAGCAGGCGATCCTGACCGATGCGGTGACCTATGCCAGCTTCAACGTTCCGACCGCCACCTTCGGCGCTCGCCCGGTGATCGAGTACACGCTTAAAGTCTCGCGTCCTGAAGGCGTTTCAACCCAGTACGGCTCCGCTTCTCCGCGCGCCACCGCAAATCCCGGCTGATACCATGACCCACTTACGCCAACATCGTCGCGGGATTTCACTGATCATGGTCATGCTCGTGGTCGGCTCGGCCTCGGTCATGTCCCTGGCAGTGCTTTCCAGCAATATCCTCCAGGCATCGGCCTCGGCCGGTGAAGGCAGCGTACTCCAGGCCGATGCGATGGCCGAGTCGGGCATCAATCGGGCCCTGTACTATCTCCAGAACATCGACAGCACGACCAAGTGCCCGGCGACCGTTGCCTCGGGCGGAACCTACACCGAAAACGGGACGACACTGGGTAGCAGCGTTCCCGGCTCATTCAATCTCCAGGTCAAAGGCACGGGAACCAACCGCTGGAAGATCGACTCAACCGGGTCAGTGACCACGACGCGTGGAACCATCACCCGAAAACTGTCCACGACCATCGACGTCAACTATTTCGGGTATGCGGTCGCGCTGGGCAGTTCCGGCGCGACGTCCATCCCCGCTTCGGTCACGGTGACAGGCGATGTTTACGCGCCTGGCGCGGTGACCAACGCGGGCGCTTTGGGCGGCACGCTTTACTCCAGTTCGGCCACCAATTCCGGATCGGGCTCGACGCGTGCGAGCAAGAGTAGTTCGGGCGTCACGGTGACTCCGGTGCCCGCCCTTGCATCCGCGAATCACTACGGCATGGCTTACACCTACAACGGCAAGGCCGGACTGGCGACGGCGCTGGTGCTGACGACGTTGTCCAATGTCACCTACGGGCCGACACTTGCCAATCCGGCGGGGATTTATACGGCGATCGGTAACCTCACCCTCAATGGAAATGCGAAGATCAACGGCGTGCTGGTGATCAATGGCGGGCAACTCATCGTCAAGAACACCGGCAATTCCATCACCGCGCCCACGGGGCTTGCGGCGGTGATCAGCGATGGCGACCTGGTCTTTAAGGCCGACAGCGCCACGCTCGATGTATCGGGGCTCGTGTGGGTGGCGACGAAAATCTCCCGTAATGCCACCACCGGCGCCGGCTGCCGCTTGGCCGTGACCGGCGCGTTCATTTCTCCTTCGGCCTCCCCGTTCGATTCGGGAGTGCCCACAACGATTATCTACGACAAGGCGAAAGCATCGGTCCCCGGTATCTGGCTGGGGCTGACGCGACCGCCCGCGCCGACCAATTTGACCGTCGTCGGCTGGACTAATTAACCAACCGCAAAGTGAAGAGAAACTCGAGGAAATCCGCATGAAAACCACCAAGTTGCTGACCATCGTGATCGCGTTGCAGGGCCTGATGCTCATGGGCCAATGGCTGGGAGTCCCCCAGGTCACCTCTCCCGCGGCCGCGCAAATTCCCGATGCGGGCGGGCAGCGGATTCAGATGATCGATGAGCTCAAATCGCTCAACGGCAAGATGGACAAGCTGATCGGGTATTTGGAGTCCGGCAAGCTCGAGGTAAAGGTCGTCCCGGCCGATGAGAACAAGGCTGGCCGCCGATAACTGACCGCGTCTCGTGATTCGCGCCAGTGGAGAGTCGGTTGTTGCGCTCACAAACAGGTGCGCCATGTTTCGATGTACCCAATCCGTGCCGATGTGTCGCCGCAATGCTGCGCGCCCCCGCGCCTTCACTCTGATCGAGATCCTCGTCGTCGTGGTGATCATGGGGATCGCCGCCGCCGTGATCGTCCCGACCATTTCCGATCGCGACGATCTCAAGGCCGCGGCCGGCGCGCGCATCCTCATGTCCGACCTCATGTACGCCCAGAACCGCGCGATTACCACGCAAACCAAGCATTACGTCATCTTCAACAACACCGCCGCGCCCTACAGCTACCGCATCGCGACCTCGGTCACGCCGGTTGTTGATATCACCCACCCGGTGACCAAAGCATCAACGTATGTTGTCACTTTCGGCGCCAATGGCACCCCGGGATTGAGTGATGTGAGTCTGGGCACGGTGACATTCGAAGGCAAGAAAACCATCGCCTTCGATGAACTCGGCGTGCCCTACTTCTACGACCCCGCCACCAGCACCACCACCGCGCTCTCCGTTTCCGCCGGCAGCAGCATCCAGGTCAAGTCCGGTAAGTTCACGGTCACCCTCAAAATCGAGCCTTATACCGGAGAGATCAGCGTCAACTAAACTCGTCAACCGGATAACCCGAAGGACCCATAGAAATGATTCGTGGGAATTGCGGACCCGTGCCGTCCTGAGAGTGAGATTCGCCAGATGATTCGGCTTACCAGAGCGCAAATCCTGCCCATTGGCGTCGATGTCGGCCACGACAGCGTCAAGATGATTCAATTGGAAGTCATCGGCGATTCGCTGACCGTCACCGCCGCCGCCAAAATGCCGCTGCCCGCGGAGGTCAAAGACCAGCCCGAGCTTCGCATCGCCGTGGCATCGGACCTGATTCGCCAGATGCTGCGCCAGCACCCGTTTCGCGGCCGCAAGGTCGTTGCGGCCCTTCCGCGCGAAATCGTGCACATGAAAAACCTGCGACTCCCGCAGATGCCGATGACCGAACTCCCCGCCGTCGTGCAATTTGAAGCCCGCAACGTCTTCCCCTTCGACACCGAGCAAGCCAAGGTGCATTCACTCCTGGCGGGTGAAATCCGCCAGGGAACTGAAGTCCGCCAGGAAGTGATCCTGCTGGCCGCCAAGAACGATGACGTCAGCGCCTTGATCGAACACCTGCATCATGCCGGCGCGATCATCGAATCGCTCGATGTCGAGCCCTGCGCCCTTTATCGCTCCGTCGAGCGGTTCATTCGCCGCCGCGAGGATGAGGGTGATGTGAACGTGATCGTCGATGTCGGCGTCCGTCGCAGCCAGGTGGTCATTGGCCGGGGGCGGGAGATCAGCTTTATCAAGCCCATCGATATCGGGGGCTGGCATTTTCACGATTCGGTCAGCAAGAAACTGGGGATCACGCTCGAAGAGGCAGAGGCGCTTCGCCGTAGGCTGATTGAGGCCGGTGAGCCGGCCGATCCCGCCGCCCGGCGCGACCCGGTCCGTCAGGCGGTCTTCGATGCAACGCGCGTCCCCATGGAAGAACTCGGCCGCGAAATCTCCCTCTGTCTTCGTTATTACTCGGTGACCTTCCGCGGCCAGCGCCCGACGCGCCTCCGCCTGGTCGGCGGCGAGGCCAGCGATCCACAGCTTCAGACACTCCTCAATTCCGCGCTGGTGATTCCGGTCGAAGTCGGCCGGCCTCTCTACAGCGTCAACACGAGTAAAATGAAGCCGACCGATCGCCGCGGCGCGATGTGCGAATGGGCCCTGGCCCTGGGATTGGCGCTCAAGACCACCACCTCCCACTACGGCCCGCGCGATGGCAAGGCGCGCGATCCCGCCGGCTTCGACAAGGACCCGCTCAATCTCAATCCGGGCGTGACCAGCAGCGGCGCTGAAGTGGTGGATATGACCAAAGCCATTCGCGATGCCGAGCAGGCGGGCGTTCGCGGCGATTCCATCCGCGCCGGGGCTTCCGAACGTCAGGCCGCTGTTGCCGGCAACGCCAGGACGGAGCCCACCCATGCGTGATCTCGAATTCCTTCCCGAGTGGTATCCGCAAACGCGCCGGCGTCGCCGCCTGGTCGTGCTTCAAGGATGGCTCACTGTGCTCATGGTCCTCGGAATGGGTGCATATCTGTTTCTGGTCGATGGCAATATCGCCTCCGATGAGCGGTCGCTCGCCTCATTGAAAGATCAGATCAAGACGACCGACTCGCAGCTCGCCGAGATGGACAAGCTCGATACCCTCCGCCGCCAGCTCAGCCAGCAGACGCAGATCCTCACCCGCCTGGGTTTCTACGTCGAGGCCTGCACGATGGTGCACACTCTCGACAGCATCATGCCCCGGCAGATGTCCCTGATCGGTCTCCATTTCGATAACGAGGAAAAGGCCGATCCCTCAGCGCTGGTAGCCGCCCGGGCCGATGCCCAGGTCGATCGGAAACTCAAGGTCCGATTGCAGGGCGTCTGCCCCACCGATGTCGATCTCGCGAATTTCATGACCCAGTTGAGCGCCGTTCCCTTCTTCGAGGCCGTGAACATCACCTACGCCCGCGAAAAAAGTGATACCAACCATGTGATGCGCGAATTTGAAGTCACGTTCTTCATCAACCTGAATGGAGCGTGAGCAGCCTATGCGAACCGTCAAGAGTCAAATCGCCTGGTGTGCCCGGGCCCATTGGTGCCTCAGCATCGTCATGGGCGCGATGGTCATCACCTTCATCGTCTTCGGCTGGCGTCCCGCCTGGTCGCGGCAGCGGCAGTTGCGGACCGATATCGAATCCGCCTCGCACATTCTCGATACCAATCAGTCCCGCGCCACCAATCTGCCGATCTTGATGCTCGAAGTCTCCCGGCTGAAGGGCAAGCTCGATCGCTTCAACAAAAAGCTGCCCAAAACCGCCGAACTCGGCGAGTTCATCCGCGACCTGACCCAGTACAGTCAGCAGAACTCGCTGCGCAAGCTGGTTCATCAGCCCGGTGCCATTCGCCGGCTTGAGCTCTATGGCGAACTTCCGATCACGATGAATTTCGAAGGGGATTTCAACAGCGTTTTCACCTTCCTGAGACAGATGGAAGACATGTCGCGCCTGGCGCGGGTGAAGACGCTTACCATCCGCTGCCGCGATCCCAAGCTGGGCGGCGTGGATGTGAGCATGGCCGTGAACGTTTACTTTTCGGAGCTGTGATGATCGGCGCACTATCCACATCCTGGCCCGCCAAGCTCTTTCGCGCCGCCCAGGCGGATCCGAAGAAGGCATCCATCCTCGGCGGGCTCCTGCTGGTCATGGTCATCATGTGGGTCCGCCTTCTCTCGGGCTCCTCGCCCGCCGCCGCATCCGCCGCCAACACAGGCCAGCGCGCCGGCAGCTCACTCCTGCCCCAACCCGCAAAGCCGTCGCAAAAGGGAGGCTCGGCGCAGGCGTTACAGGACTGGGCCGGCCGCCCGTTATCGCCCCTGAGCCGCAATTTATTCGCGATAAATTACGATTTCTTCCCGCAGGATGGGTCCAAAGCGCCTGTCCTTCGGGCGCCGCAGGGGGATGGATTCTGGGATCAACTTGCAAAGTCGATGACCGCGCGAGCCGATCAAAGAAAAGAGCACGAGGTGCTGGTCGAGAATCTGCGCCTGCAGGCGGCGCAGCTTAGCGTGCAGAGCACCATGATGGGCCCTTCGCCAAGGGCGCTCATCAACGGGGAATTGCTTGGGGTTGGAGACGTCGTCGCGTCGTTCCGGGTCTCGAAGATCGAGGCCCGGAGAATCGTGGTCGAGCGCGAGGGCATCAAGCTCGAAATACGGTTCTGAAAAACGTGCAGGCCAATGCGCCCGCCACCGGTCTATTCCACAGCGGACCGGCGGACTATCAGGCGAATCGGCTTGTTTGACGACGATGCCCGCAGAAATGTCGCGCCTACAAACGCGCAAGCGTCCGCGCGACATCATCTCATCCGCTCCCACCGGAGCGGTGTTGGAGGAGTATCCTTATGTCGAAAATGTCAAAGACCGCGGGCCTTCTTTTTACGGCTGCCGTGTCCGTTTATTACGGTCAGGGTGCGCTGGCAGGCCCGGCAAAATCCGTGAACATGGGCAACGGGGGTAAGTCCCCTTCCACCGATGTTCGCCTTCTCGAAGATCTCACCCCCGCTCCCGCCGCGCCCGGCGCTCAGCCCGGCAAGGGCGACAAGCCCGCAGCCGGCGACCCCGCCGCGACTAATCCCGATGGCAAAGTCGATGGCAAGGTCGATCCCAAAACCGAAGGCCGCAGCGTCTCCAAGTCCGAAGTCAACGTTTCCGATGAAGGCTCGGTCGAGATTCACGTCAACGATGCTTCGCTCGTCGAAGTCCTCCGCATGCTCTCCCTGCAGTCGCAGAAGAATATTCTCTGCTCCAAGGAAGTGCGCGGCACGGTGACCGCCAATCTTTACAACGTCACCATTCGCGAGGCCCTCGACCAGATCCTCCACATGAATGGCTACGCCTACCGCGAAAAAGGGAACTTCATCAACGTCTACACCGTCAAGGAACTGCAGACCATCGAAGATGCCGAGCGCAAGACCACCAGCGAGGTCTTCAAGCTCCACTGGACCCCGGCCGCCAATGCACTCAACATGATCAAGCCCGTCCTCTCGCAGGCCGGCCAGGTCTCGGCCACCACTCCCGCGCAGGCCGGCATCGCCAGCGGCGGCGGCGATGTGGGCGGCGACTCGCACGCCACGGCCGACATGCTCGTCGTCACCGATTTTCCCGAAAACCTCGAAAAAGTGCGGAAAATTCTCAAGGATGTCGATTCCCGCCCGCAGCAGGTCATGATCGAGGCGGTCATCCTTCGCGCAGCGCTTTCGGAAGACAATGCCCTGGGCGTGGACTTCAATATTCTCGCCGGCGTGAAGTTCGCCGACTTCCTCGGCTCGGCCGGGCAGGTCACCGGCGCCAATCTTCCCTCCGGTGCCGGCGCGGTCGCCGGAGCCAAATCAGGCCTCGGTTCGTTCGGCACCGGCAACTCCTTCACCAGTTCAGTCCCCGGCGGCATGAAGGTCGGTTTTGTCTCCGACAACGTCTCGGTCTTCCTGGCCGCGCTCGAAGGCGTCACCGATACCGTCGTCATGGCCAATCCGAAGATCCTCGCGCTGAACAAGCAGAAGGGGGAAGTGATCGTCGGCCGGAAAGACGGCTACCTGACCACCACCGTCACCCAGTCCGCCACGGTCCAGACCGTCGAATTCCTCGACACCGGCACCAAGCTCCTCTTCCGTCCTTTCATCGGCGACGATGGCTACGTCCGCATGGAACTCCACCCCGAGGATTCCTCCGGCGGCCTGACCAGCGCCAATCTCCCCTTCAAAATCACCACCGAAATGACTTCCAACATCATGGTGAAGGATGGTCATACCATCGTGATCGGCGGCCTATTCCGCGAATCCACTTCCACCGCCAAGAGCCAGGTGCCTTTCCTCGGCAATCTGCCCTTCGCCGGCGCGCTCTTCCGCAATCAACGCGATCAGACTTCGCGGGAAGAAATCATCATTCTCCTGACTCCACATGTCATCAAGGATGATTCGGCCTATGCCCAGGTCTCCGAAGAGGAGCTCCGCAAGGCCGAGAAACTCCGCGTCGGTGTCCGCAAAGGCATGATGCCCTGGGGCCGCGAGCGCCTCGCCGAAGCCAACTACGAAAAAGCCCTGGCCGAGATGAATGGCGCTACGCCCAATAACCAGAAGGCGCTCTGGTATCTCGACTGCGCGACCAATCTCAATCCCAAGTTCATCGAAGCGATCGATCTCAAGCAGCGCGTCACCGGCAAGGAAGTCAGTAGCGTTGATAACAGCAGCATCCGCACGTTCGTCACCCGGGCCATTCTCGCCGACAAGGGTGTTCCCGCCGCCCCCGCGCCGGGCACCAAGACCGATGACAAGACGCCCGCCGCCAAGCCCAATAATCCCTCGGCCGGCGGCCCCCCCGCCGAATCGACCGGCCCCGAAGCCGTCGCCCAGGGCGAACCCGGCGAAATTCCGCTCGACCTCGTTCCCGATTCCGATCAGATCCTCGTCGATCCCGCCGAGGAAGCCAGCGGCAACTCCAAGCCCGCGCAAGAGGCCCCCAAGCCCGTCGCCGTCGCCCCAGCCACTCGCCCCTCGGCCAAGCCCGAGCAAACGGCCTCCAAGCCGGAAAACACGCCTGCGAAGGCCGAGCCGGCGCCCGTGAAATCGGAAGCCGCGGCCGCCAAACCCAAAGATCAGCCCACGTCTGAGAAGAAGCCCGCCGCGACACCCCAGGTGATTGTGACGGAACTTCCGATTGAAGAGGTTAAACCGGACGCGCCGGCAACCGATCAAAGCAAGTAGTGAAGCGTTGTACTCGGCCGCGGGGCCCGCGCGCGGCGCGCCGGCCCCGCCGCGGTTCTGATAGAGCTGTTTTGTTCCGCGACATCCGGGGGAGCGGCTTATCGGCCGCCAGGAGTTCATCATGCGTTCGACCCTCCGCGCGATTCCCGTCCTGTTTCTCCTCGGTGTCATGACCGGTTGCGCCAATAGCGGCGACAAGACCTACGGCGAACAGCAGAAGGACGCCGCCAGGAAGCAGTGGGCCTCCGCCCGCGCCGGCGTGCTCCACAACCTCGCCCGCGAGCAATATCAGACCGGGCATTTCGATAAGTGCCGTCAGACGCTCGAAGACGCGCTCAAGCTCGATCCCGATAATGCCGCGATTCACCTTCTCTACGCCAAGCTCGGCATTGAGCAGGGCAATCTCGATGTCTCCGATCGCGAGCTTGCCATCGCCCGAAAACTCGTGCCGACCGATGCCGAGGCCGACTATCTTTCCGGCGTCGTCAGCCAGCGCTGGCAGCGCAACGAGCAGGCCCTCACTTACTACAAGGCCGCATCCGAAAAGCAGCCCGCCGAGCTCGCCTACCTTCTGGCTCAGGCCGAGACCCTGGTGGCGATGAACAAAAGCGATGAGGCGCTGGCCCTGCTCGAGGCCCGCGTCGTCTACTTTGAGCATAGCGCCCCCATCCGCGATGCGGTTGGTCAGCTCTATATGCAACGGGGCAAGTACATCCAGGCCGTCGATATGTTCCGCCAGGCCAGCATTCTTTCCACCGACGACCTGGCCGTCCGCGAGCACCTGGCTCTGGCCCAGTTTCGCGCCAAACAGTATCGCGATGCATCCGATACGCTGGTCCGCCTCCTGAAAGACGAGCGCTATCTCAAGCGCGCGGATCTGTACATCGCGCAAGGCGAATGCTGCCTTCAACTCGGCCGCTTCCGCGAGGCCCGGGAATCATTCGAGCTGGCATCGCAGATCAGCCCCGCGCAGGCCGGCATCTGGCTCGGAATGGCCAAGTCCGCCATGGAACTCAGCGATCTCCGCCGCGCTGAGATGTCATTGAAGCGCGCCCTTACCCTCGATCCGGCGAGCAGCGAATCCAATTTGCTGATGGGCTATCTCCGCCTCAAGCAGGACAAACTCGATGAAGCCATGGCTTCGTTCCGCAAGGCCAGCGCTCTCGATTCAACCGACACCGTCAGCCTCTGCATGGTCGGCTACACACTGGAAAAACAGGGCAAAAACACCGAAGCCTTCGAGTATTACAACCGCGCCCTCAAACTCAAACCCGGCGACGACCTCGCCACCCGGCTCATGGCCGAGGTTCAGTTGAACCAATGACGCTGCGCCGCAGCACTCAACATTTGTCCTCTCATCGTCTGATCGACTGATTGTCTTCTCCGCCTACTGCCTTCTGCCTACCGCCTACTACAACACATGCGTCGCGGCTTGGTCATCATCTTCCTCTGCATCGCGCTGCTCGGCGGCGGTGTAGCCGCTCTGATTGCCGCGCCTCCGATCGAAATTCGTCAGCTCTGGAATGTTCGCCTGGATCGGGTCCTTGGGTTCTCCTGCTTCGCGGTGGCCGTGCTTGCGGGCGTGGGGGGGACGCTCTCCCTCAGTCTTTCCTGCCGAACCCTCACCAAAAAGGTCGCCGCGCTCTCGATCACCTCGCGCACCTCGCTCCTCGAATCGCCCCACCCCGATCTTCAGGCCCTTTCATTCGCCATCAACGATCTAACCGAGCAGGCCCGCCAGGTCGTCGAGCGCGCCATGCTCCAGGTCAAGGAACTGGAGATTCAGCTCAAGGTCGCCACCGCCGAGCGGCAGCACGCCGAATCCATCATCTATTCCATCTCCGATGCCGTGCTGGTCACCGACCCCTTCGACGAACTGGTCCTGGCCAACGAATCGGCCGCGCGCACTTTTGATTTCGATGTCGTCACCTCTTCGCGCAAGCCGGTTTCCCAGGTGCTGCGCGATCCCAAGATGATCGAGCTGATTCAGGAAATGCGCCAGAGCAACTCCCGCTCCGGCCGGCGCATCGTCGAGCATCACGTTCGCACGCCCCAGGGCGGGCGAACCTTCAAAGTCACGCTCTCCTGCGTCTCCGATCAGGTCCAGGGTCACGCTGCTCCCGGCTCCAACGGCCACGGACCCTCGTCCATTCCCGGGCCGCAAATGCCCACCGGCGTGGTCGCGGTGCTGCACGATATGACCAAGGAAAAGGAAGTCGCCGAGATGAAGAATGACTTCGTCTCCTCGGTTTCCCACGAGCTCCGCACGCCGCTCGCCTCGATCAAAGCCTATATCGAAATGCTGATCGACGGTGAGGCCGAAGACGTCAAGACGCAATCCGAGTTTTACGAAGTCATTCAAAACGAATCGAATCGTCTCTCCCGCCTGATCGATAATATCCTCAATATTTCGCGAATCGAATCCGGCCTGGTGAAGGTCAACAAGCAGCCCCAGAGCCTGACCGTCATCGTGAAAGAGGCCCTCGAAGTCATCTCGCCCCAGGCATCGCAGAAGAACATTACGATCAAGGAGCAGTTGACCCCCGTCTTTTATCAGACCCTGGCCGATAAGGACATGCTCTATCAGGCCGTGCTCAACCTCCTCTCCAACGCCGTGAAATACACGCCCGAGGGCGGAACGCTCTCGGTCGATACGCTGGTCGATGAGACGAAGAAAATCGTCATCACCAGAATATCTGATACGGGCGTCGGGATACCGCCAAAGGACCTCCCCTTCGTGTTCGATAAGTTCTACAGGGCCGAAGCCAATAACCGAATGGCCAAGGGCACCGGCCTGGGTCTGTCGCTCGTCAAGCAGATCATCGAGGTGGTCCATAAAGGCCGAATCTTCGTGGAGAGCCACGTCGGCAAGGGAAGCACCTTTGGCTTCGAGCTCAAGATGGAAGAATGAAGATCGCGATTCACAATCGGAAATGAGTGAGATTATGAGTTCAAAAAAAATCCTGGTCGCAGATGATGAAACCCACATCCTCCATGTGGTCTCCCTTAAGCTCCGCAACGCGGGCTTCACCGTTCTGACCGCCGCCGATGGGCAGGAAGCGCTGGAGATCGCCCAGCAGGAGAAGCCCGACCTTCTCATCACCGACTATCACATGCCCCAGCTTTCGGGGATCGAGCTTTGCCAGCGTCTCAAGGCCGACCCCGCCACCGCCGGCATCCCGGCGATCATGCTCACCGCCCGCGGTTACCACCTCGAACCGGCCGACACCGAGCAAAGCGGCATTCTCCGCATGCTCTCCAAGCCATTTTCGCCGCGGCAGTTGCTGACCACCGTGAACGAAGTGCTCGAGCAATGCCAGAACCGCGCCGCATGAATTCCGCGATCGAACGAGCCGATGCCATGTTTCGATGTTGTTGACTAACAGGCCGCAGAATGCCATCAAAAAACGCCAACCTCACCTCCCCCCATCCCGCGTCGCCGGTCTCGGCGCTTGCCGGCGATCTCGCCGTGCCGACGACGATGTTGGATAGCCTCGCCGCGCGGCTTCGTCCGGCCGGGCTCTTTCTGGCTCTGCTCCGGCCCGACGGCACGGTGGCCTACCACGATCCCAGCGCGGCTCAATTCTTCCAGCGTTATGTCCGCCCGCAACTGGAAACGCCCGACCCCGCCGACTGCGCCTTCGCCGACCGCATCCGCCTGACCACGCCCGCGTCCGGAGTCTGCTCGTGGAAGCTGCTCGCCGGCATTGAGATTGCCGCCTTTCCCCATGTTGAAAAGCGCAATCTGGCCGGGATCTTCCTGTTGGCCGCCAAATCGCCGGGCTTCAAAATCGGCGAAGAGGTTCACCGCATCTGCTCGCGCCTGCAACTCGACGCAACCTTGCTCAATCGGCAGGCCGACGATCTGGTCGCCTGCGATGAAGCCGCTCTCCAGGGCCACGCCCGCATGCTTCAGTCCATGATCCGCGATCAATCGCGCATCCTCGGCCTGGAATCCGAGCTCACCAGCCTGTCCGGCCAGCTCTCCAACACCTACGAGGAATTGAGCCTCATCTATCAGATTTCCAGCGGCATGAAAATCAACCGCCGCGCTTCGGAGTTCTTCAAGCAGACCTGCGTCGATGTCATGGAATGCCTCGGCGTACGCGCGATGGGCGTCGCCCTCTGCGGCGACAAAGCCAATCTCCTCGAGCCCGCTCTGTACGGCAATATCGCCCTGCCCTCGGTTCGCCTGCGCCAGCTCTCGACGGACCTGGTTCGAACGCTCCGCGAGCGCAACGGCGCATTCCTCTGCAACGATCTCTCCCGCGATAAGACTTTCCGTTGGCTGGCCGATGATGCCCGGACGCTGATCGCCGTTCCCCTGCAGCGCCAGGATGAAGTCCTCGGCTGCATGTTCGGCCTCGACAAGACCGCCGGCGATTTCGATTCGGTCGATGCCAAGCTCCTCAACTCCATCGCCAATGAATCGGCCATCTATCTCGAAAATGCCAAGCTGTTCGATGATGTTCACGGCCTGATGATGGGCCTCTTGCACGCCCTGACTTCCGCCGTCGACGCCAAAGACGCCTATACCTGCGGCCATTCCGAGCGGGTTGCGCTGCTCTCGCGCCGACTGGCCCGCGAAATGCGACTCCCCGAGCCGCAGGTCGAGCGCATCTATATGGCCGGCCTGCTCCACGACGTCGGCAAGATCGGCGTCCCCGAGGCCGTATTGCAGAAAACCGGCCGCCTCACCGTGGAGGAATTCGATCAGATGAAGCGCCACCCCGGCATCGGCGCTCGCATTCTCGCGGATATCAAGCAGGTCGAAGACATCATTCCCGGCGTGCTCCATCACCACGAGCGCTATGATGGCAAAGGCTACCCGGCCGGACTGGCGGGCCAGGCGATTCCCCTCATGGGCCGGATCATCTGCCTGGCCG
>JBBRTW010000148.1:0-14654 GCA_038244055.1 Tepidisphaerales bacterium
AGATTCCTCTTGAGGCGCCGGCTTCATTGGCCGCGCCGGTGGGTTCCCGCGCCGCGGCTGGCATCCATCCGCGCGCTGGCGGCTCAGACAGTCATCGCGCCGCTGCGTCTGACATCGCGCCCGGCTCCGCCGCTCCCGCGCGGATCGAGCCTGTTGCTGAAATCCCTTCCGCGCGCATAGCCCCTGCCGTCACCGCCGCGCCTTCCCCCGCCCCGATCGATGAGACTGATTTCGATTCGCTCGTCGCATCGCTGGAGGCTTCGGGCACGGTTGATGCGGAGGTCATGGTTTCGCCGGCCGCGCTTGATGCCGGGCCGGGCTTGATGGGCGGCGCGGCGGCCGCGTTCGCGCCTTCGCTGGCACCTGTGTCATCTCCGGCGGCGCGGCCTCGCCTGTCTTCCGGCTTGCCCCTGCGCAAAACTTTCGCGCCCACCGAGCCCGATCTGGAAGATGTGCCCGAAGGCCCGTTGCGGCAGATCGTTCTGCCGATTGTTCTCCTGATCGCCGGCCTGGCGCTGTGTATTTTCGACGCCACCCACCGCGGCGTTGAGGCCGCCGGGGCTTCGCACACCGGCCCGGCGCTGATCGCCATCGCGGCCAGCCTCGGGCTCATCCTGGTGGCGATGCTCTTCGCATCGATGGGCGGTATCGCCTTCACCGACCCCAGGCCCATCGTCATCCTCAAGCTCTGCGCCACGGCGCTGGCTCCCGGGGCGGTCGGCTCGATCGTCGACCGCGCCATCGGCGACATCAACGGCAACATCGCCGGCGTCTTCACGGCCATCGCCCTCTACTTCGCGATGTTCTGCATCCTCTTCAAAATGTCGATGCAGGACCGCTTCGTCTGCGTGCTGCTGATCTGGATCATCCGCGCGGGCGTGACGTATTTGATCTTCAAGTTCGAGGGGGCGAGGTCGGGATCGGAAATCTGATGGCATTGCGGAAGGAAGAAGTTAGTAGTTAGTAGTGAGCAGGTGGAGGCAAGCCCGGCTCTTACTCATTAACCCCCATCCCTTATGGCATGAGATGGGCAACAATTGCGGATTTCGGATTGTGGATTGCGGATTGAAATGCGGTCTTCTATCCGCAATCCGCAATCCACAATCCGAAATCGATGCGATAGGATTGACATGCGATTGCCCTGCATCCCTCCTTGCCTCCCCCCATCCCCACGTTACAACCCCTCATATGAACCGCTGGATCGCCCGCTTCTCCTTCACCCTCCTGATCCTCGCCGGCCTGCTCATCTACCAGGGCTGGCGCGAAATCCATCAGCTCGCCGATCCACCCAAGTGGCGTCTGGCCCTCTACTTCCTCGCCGCCGGCATCAGCGCTGGGCTCTCCATGCGCGGCATGCAACTCCGCCATCGCTCGCGGGACCAATGAGGCGCTTCACCGACCGCCCAATCCATGCCTCACCGATAGCCCCGTTTACTCATAATCATCTCATTCTCCCTCGCCGATAATCGCTTTAGTGGACTAACTGGGAGCCGCCATCAGTTGTCCTTCAGTTGCCGCCCCATCTTCGCGATCGCCGATGCGAAGACACCCCGACGAGGAAACACCGCGTGATCAACCGTAAAAATCCCGCCCGCAGTTCTAAAACCTCCGCCCGCCTCCACCGCGCCTCCGCATTCGCCCTCGAAGGCCTGGAAATCCGCCAGCATCTCTCCGTCTCCCATCCCCTCCTCGCCCAGCGCCCCATCCGCCTCGCCCACACCATCACCCCCAGTTTCATCCGCTTCCGCCCCGTCGGCGCGGTTCAACCATTCGCCAGCACCTCTCCCACCGGCCTGTCTCCCGCCACCGTCCGCCACGCCTACGGCATCGATCAGCTCATGTTCGGCTCCATCGTCGGTGACGGCGCGGGCCAGACCATCGCCATCGTCGATGCCTACGATGCACCCAATATCGCGGCCGACCTTCATACCTTCGATCTCACCTTCGGCCTGGCCGATCCGCCCTCGTTCACCAAGGTCGGCCAGACCGGCTCGACGACTTCCCTCCCCGGCACCGATCCTTCCGGCCGGGGCAACTCATGGGCCGTTGAAACCTCCCTCGATATCGAATGGGCCCATGCCGTCGCGCCAAAGGCCAACATTCTTCTCGTCGAAGCCAACTCCGCCTCCGATGCCAACCTCTTCGCCGCCATCGACACCGCCCGCCGCTGGACCGGCGTTTCCACTGTCTCCATGAGCTGGGGCGGCGGCGAATACTCCGGCCAATCCACCTACGACCGCTACTTCACCACCCCCTCGGGTCATAACGGCGTCACCTTCATCGCCTCCAGCGGCGATAGCGGCGCTTACGATTATTACTATACATCCACAAGGGCCGTCGAATACCCCGCCTCTTCGCCCAACGTTCTTTCGATCGGCGGCACGCGGCTGTCGACCGATTCCTCCGGCAATTATCTCTCCGAATCCGGCTGGGGCAGCGGAACCTCAAGCGGTTCATCCGGCGGTTCGGGCGGCGGCATCAGCTCCGTCGTTTCCCAGCCCGCCTATCAGCGCGGCATCGTCACCCAATCCACCACCGCCCGCGCGGTTCCCGATGTCGCCTTCGATGCCGACCCGGCCAGCGGCGTCTCCGTGATCGACTCCTGGGATTCGCCCACCGCCCCCTGGATGCGCGTGGGCGGCACCAGCCTGGCCGCGCCGATGTGGGCCGGCGTCATCGCACTGGCCAACCAGGGCCGAGTCCTGTCGGGCCAGAGCACGCTCGATGGCGCAACCCAGACGCTGCCGAAAATCTACGCGCTGCCTTCCTCCGATTTCCACGACATCACCACCGGCAACAACGGCTACGCCGCCGGCGTCGGCTATGATTTGGTCACCGGCCGGGGCACGCCCATCGTCAATCGCCTGGTCCCCGATCTGGTCGGCAGCACCGTCGTCATCCCCACCCCGACCATTGCGGCGATGACCGTGAGCCCAACCTCCGTCACCACCGGCGCAACCGTCACCCTCACCGCCACCGGCGTTCAGGAAACCGGCGGCTCCATCAGCAACCTCACCTTCTACCGCGAATCCAACGGTATTTCCGGCCTGCAAGTCGGCTCCGATACCACCCTCGGCGCGGGCGCAGCCAGCGGCACCACCTACACTCTCTCCACCTCCACCGCGGGGCTGTCGGCCGGCTCGTACACCTACTACGCCGTCGCCACCGATGCCAAGAGCCACGCCAGCACACCCGCCTCGGCCACCCTCACCGTTACCGCGCCGGCCCCGGCCAACAACAACTTCGCCAGCGCCATCACGATCAGCGGAACGGCCGCCACCGTTACCGGCTCCAGCGTCAACGCCAACAAGGAACTCGGCGAGCCGCTCCATGCCGGTTTCGCGGGCGGCCGATCCGTCTGGTGGTCCTGGACCGCCCCGTCCAACCTCAAGGTCAATCTCTCCACCTTCGGCAGCAGCTACGATACCCTTCTGGGCGTCTACACCGGCGCTACCGTCTCCACACTCACCACGATCGCCGGCAACGATGATGATCCCGCCGGCGGCCGAACCAGTGCCCTCTCCTTCAATGCCGTCGCCGGCACGACTTACAAAATCGCCGTAGATGGCTACGGCGGCGCTTCGGGCAGCATCGTCCTCGCCCTGTCCACTTCTGCCGCGCCGGTCGCCCCCGTCAATGACAATTTCGCCAATGCCATCAACCTCGTCGGCCCGACCTTGAACTGGACCGGCAGCAACGTCAACGCGACCAAAGAAGCCGGCGAGCCCAACCACGCCGGCCGAACCAGCGCGGGCGCATCCATCTGGTTCACCTGGACCGCCACGGCGACCAAGACCGTCTCCATCAACACCCACGGCAGCAACTTCGACACGATCCTGGCCGTCTACACCGGAACCGCGCTGACCGGCCTGACCGCGGTCGCCAGCAACGATGATGACAGCGCCAACGGCACGCTGACCAGCGCCGTCAGTTTCAACGCCGTCGCCGGAACGACGTACCGGATCGCGGTGGCCGGATACGCCGCTCGGACGGGAGCGATTTCGCTTAGCATTGCGTGATCGGGTTAAAACTAAAAACTAAAAACTTAAGGCGGGGGGCGTTATCTGTTGCAATGGGGCAGAGGGAGCGGGAGGAGCGCGAAAGCGGGAGCGGGGCGTGGGAAAAATGAAAAAGTTCCACGTGGAACAATCTCCGGGGAGTAGGGGCGGCGAGAAACCTAACTTATTGCGAACATTCGGGTTAAATTCCTATGGGGATTGGGGCGCGGGACAGATATTGAGCCGTGTGGATGTGAAGGGGGCGGGATGATATTCCGCTATGTGGGCTTTTTGTCGCCGGAGCTGCGGATTTGGGCCGGGCCAAGGCTGCCAAGGGGAGGAGGGGTGGAGGCCATGGCGTTTCGAATTTGAGGACGCCGATGCTGGGGATTGGGGAGGATTGGGGATTGGTTCGATTGGGGTTGGGGGATATGCGGGATTGGGATTATATTGGCTTGGGTGGAGGGTGAGTGCGAGGCAAGGATCCCGGCGAGGTTTGGCCGGGAAGGAGGTAATGGGCTGTTAGTTTGCAAGACGACAGTTGCGATATTTGGTGAGTGGAGTTTTTATTGGACCCGTCCCGGTTTTTTTATCTGTCCCGGTGTATTTATTCCCGAACTACTCGCACCGAGCCGAAATAAGCGGAAAATCCCTCTGCGGGGTTACACATCTGCCGGACCGTACGATATGAGTCGGGTGATGACGACCGGAGGCTATTTCAAGTGTACAGAATTCAAAAAATGCTGCTGTTCTTGCTACACGAAAGGACGTTCCATGACACGCGGCATGTGGCAATAATCACGCTCTCGATGATCCTGCTCATCGGTAACGTGGCACCGGCCGCATCGGGTCCCGCACTACCCGGCGACGTCGCGGCCGCTGCGGAGACGCCCCTTGTGGCGGCGCACAGCATGACCCGCGCGATGTATGCAAATTATAAAGGTTCTCTTTTCCAGGTCCAGCGCGCATCTGACTCGGCGACGAAAGATATTGGCGTGACGGGACCGGGCGGGGCTGTCGATATCGATGCGCTCAACCTGTTTTGCTCAGGGACAACCGGTTCGGTCGCGATACTGTATGACCAGAGTGGAAACGGCAACGACCTGAAGCAGGAAACGCCGATCTACCAGCCCGACATCAGGTATTGGCCGGTTTCCAACGGAACCCTTGTGCCGATGGCCGCCTCGACCCATCACCAATGGCTGCGAAACCGCGAGCATACCGCTCGTATCCCAAAGGGCTCGGAAGGCCAGAGCTTGTATTGGGTTATTCAAGGAATCTATGCGAACAAAGGGTGCTGTTATAATTATGGCAACATGGCAACGCGTAAAGCCGACCTGGGTGCCGGCACCATGAACGCGCTCTGCTTTAGCGCCTGCACCCGCTGGTCCACTGGCACCGGCACCGGACCCTGGGCGCAAATTGATTTTGAGAGCGGTATATTCGCAGGCGCTGCCAAGCTGAATCCGAATAACCCCACGACCATTAAGAATGTGGTCACGCAATTCTCCAAGACCAATGGGACGACCTCGTGGGTGCTAAAGGTCGGGGACGGCACCGAGGGCCCCCTCACGACGTGCTGGAACGGCGCCTTGCCGCCAGGATACAGCCCGCTTAAACAAAAGGGCGGCTTGTCGCTGGGTGAGGGCGGTGACGGCCTGGGCGGGGGCAACGGAGCATTTTTTGAAGGGGCCGTCATCCAGGGCGTTACCAGCGATGCCACCGAAGATGCAATTCAAGCCGGTGTTAACCGTCTATACGGGACCAAAAAAGTCAGCGCATTCACCCCCGCTGCGGACCCCTCCCTGGAAGCCTGGTGGGACGGCAGCGACACCGCCACCATGACTTTCGGCGCCGATACGAGCGTGGAAAAATGGGTCGACAAATCCTCGCACCATTATGCCGCAACACAGGCCACCGCTTCGCGTCAGCCGGTTTTCATACCCAAAATGCTGAATGGCAAAGGCGGGCTGCGCTTCAGCCGGGCGGACACCACGATTCTGACCTCGGTGGACAAAGACGATATCTTCGCCCACGGCTTTTCCATTTTTTATGTGATCCAGCCGGTGACCCTGCCCAAGAAGTTCCAAGCGGTGCTGGCGCAAGCAACCGCTGATTCCGGTGAGCCGGGTCTGGGTTTTACCAATGTCCTCAATGAGGCGCCTCTCGCCATAGCCGAGTTCGGTCACAAGAAAGCCGGCGGCACGCTGACGAACACGATCCGCGCCCCCTATATTGACGAATTCGTGTCCGAGGTCGGGGCACCTCGAGCGGGCGGCCCCTTCACGGTGATCCCATACGTCAACGGCACGGCGGGCGGCGCATTGAGCGTGACGATCGCCCACCCCTACACCCCGACCGGGCTTCATATCGGATCCAACCGATTCAACGATTACTTCGACGGCTATATCTACGAAATCGTGGTTTCTACAGATACTTCAGCGGCAACGCGCCAGAAGTACGAGAATTATTTTGCCTGCAAGTACGGAATGCTCGGGTTTCTACCTTCTGAGGAGAAAAAAGGCGATAAGCCCACTCGTCAGCCAGCGCCATAGTGAGGGGCGAACAACCGGGGGCGAACAACCGGGACGGGTCCAATATCAATTCGTGACTCGGCGAGCCCGACGGCAGAAAACGGGCACGGGAGCCTTTATTTTCTCATGAAGGCATTGCCGCCTTTCGCGGCACCGGCGTGCCGCATTCGGGGCATTTGTCGGGGCTGGCGCGGAGGTCGTAGCCGCAGCGCAGACACATGCCGCGGCTTCTTCGCTGGCGGAGTCGCCGCCAACGCATGAATGAAAGCGTGGGCCAAAGCGCAAGGACGACGAATAGCGCCCAGTAAGGCACGGATATCATCGAATCCCATGTGTCGCTTCCAACCTCTGGCATGCCCGCAAGGCGGGAGGACTTCGAAGTTTCCCAGATGCGAAAGGCGAAGAAGCCATAAAGTTGCTCGGCACCATTTCGACGCAAAAATCTATCGCGACGACCGGCGTCCGCTGCGTCCGAGTAATATGTCCAGTCGCCCTTCGATGGCAAGACGGGCTGAAAATAACCGGGACAGGTCCAATTTTAGTTCGCAACGCGGCGAGCCCGACCCGGCGGTGCTTGCTCCCTGCCGAAAGAGGAAGCCGGGGTGCAGGGATTAACATCGCTGGCAACAATCGCACCCCGTTTCGTGCGAAGACGAGGCGCGCGAGTGGACGCCATTAGACGCGCTTCGCAAGCGAAGCGGCTAGTGCGCCTGTGAGTGTACCAGATCAGAGAGGTGCAAGTCCTCTCCGAGCAAGCGTTCTCCAGCCCGTAACTGAAAGTAACTGCGTGGCCTTGAGGCCAGGTGGAGAGCAACTGGAGGTGAACGACCGGTCCGCAGGATGACGAACTCGATTCGGCCTGGTGTGGTGGCGAGCCTGCTAGCCAATGGCGAAGCCCAGACCCTCGGGAAAGCCGAGGGAAGCCCGACGCGCTGATGGGTAACGTGTCAAAGCGATGTCGGGACGACACGGGGTGTTTGGAGGCGGAACGGTTAGGAAGGTCAGGTACATGAAGCAGGGAGACCTGTCCGCGCAAGCGACGGCGTTCATTGTCCCTTGCGGACACGAAGAACCGGCGTGGCAGGAGTCAGAGCGTCCATAGTAGCGATGAAGGCCCGTAACGGGGCTGGAGCCAAGGGACGCAGGAAGGTGGATGCATCAGGAGATGAAAGCCGCACCAAACCCCGCTGCGAGTGCCGCAAGGCTGAGCCGCAGAGGAGCAGGCGGGCCGCAAGCCCGTCCGAACGTGGCCGGAATCGGAGGATGCATGAGGACGACCGAGAGTCCTCGGGAAGTGACGATCGTACTTCTCGAATCGTGCAAGCGGCGGTTTCGCTGAAAGCCGCCTGCGCGAAACAGTCCTTCCGCGCAAAGCGGAAAAACCACCGACTGGAAAGCCGGATGCGGTAGATCCGCCCGTCCGGTTTGGCGGGAGGGGAGGCCGGGATCAACCGGCCTTCCCTACCCCGATAAATCGGATAAATCGAGCCGATTCTGAATGCCGTGCGGGAGGCCGCGGGACAGTCGTAGCAGCGGACAGAGGGGCATCGTGGCCGACATGTTGTGAAGGAGCATACCCATGCGACGCAAGCGAACGGCCGGGAATTGTTATTGTACATGTCCTGCTTTCTTCGCCCCGGTTTCTTCGCCCATGCGACGCAAGTGAACGGCCGGGAATTTTTATTGTGCCTGTTCCGGTTTCTTCGCTCCACACTGGCGGGCGGGACATTGCGCGGTGTATAACACGCAGCGCCGATCGAGTGAATCACATGTCGCAACGATGAAACCGGAGAACGGAAATGAAATACGCGATGTCGATGGCGTTCACCCTCCTTTTGGTGGCCTCCTTCCTGGCCTACCCGGCCCGCGCCGCCGAGGGGGACAAGCCGGCGCGGCCCAACATCATCTTCGTGCTGGCCGACGATCTGGGGATCGATGGCGTCAGCGCCTATGGCGGCGAGGCGCACAAGACTCCGCGCATCGATGCCCTGGCGGCCACGGGCACGCGCTTCACCACCTGCTACGCCGCGCCGCTGTGCGGGCCTTCGCGCTGCCTGCTGATGTCCGGCCGCTACGCCTTCCGCACCGGGGGATTGACCAACCAATCCTGGCGCGCCGGCGGGCCGGGGGCGAAGTCGGTGAATGAATACCCCATCGCGCGGCTTATGAAAGAGGCCGGGTACGCCACCGGCCAGGCCGGAAAATGGCGGCAGGTGGGCGAGCTGCCGGGCGACTGGGGCTTCGATGAGTTCATCACCGACAACACCGCCGGCGGGTGGTACTGGCAGACGAAATACAACAAGAATGGCAAGGAGATCAATCTCCCCGAAGGCACCTATGGCGAGAATGTGATTCAGGGCTTCGCGTTCGATTTCATGAGGCGCCACAAGGATCATCCCTTCTTCTTTTATTACTCGATGCACCTCGTGCATAAACCCACGCTCAAGACGCCGGATACCGCGCCGGATGTGAAAGATGTGAGCAAGCTGTACGATGAGAACATCCGCTACATGGACAAGCAGCTCGGCGCGCTGGTCGATGAGCTGGAGAGACAGGGCCTGCGCCAGAACACGCTGATCATCTTCTCGGGAGATAACGGCACCGCGGCCGGTTATCCAACGCCGATTCACGGGCGAATGGTCAATGGGGCCAAGGGGAGCATGCTCGAAGGAGGCTCGCGCGTTCCGTTCATCGCGAGCTGGCCGGGGGTGACGCCGGCGGGCAAGGTGCTGGATGACATCGTGAGCTTCGCCGATCCCTATGCGACTTTCGCCGAGCTGGCCGGGGCCAAGCTGCCGGAGAAAATCAAGATTGATGGCCAGAGCATCGCCCCCCAGATTCGCGGGCAGGCGGGCACGCCGCGAACCTGGGCGTATGTCCAACTGGGCAAGCGCTGGTTCGTGCGCGAGCGCGGGTTCAAGATGAACCAGGCGGGCGAGCTGTTCGACATGAGCGATGCGCCCTTCGTTGAAAAGCCGGTCGCCGCCGATGCCGATACCGATCAGAGCAAGGCGGCGCGGCAGCGCCTGACGGCGGCGCTGGCGGAACTGAACCCGGCCGGCGGCAAGACCGATGCGGATGAGCAACCGCGCCGGCACCCACTGGCCGGCAACCCCGCGCCCAATTCCGCGCCCGCGGAGGGTCCGTGGAAACTGGGCGATGCGCTGGCGAGCGCGGAAGCGCCCAAGGTGGACCAGAAGGCGCTGGACATCTCGGCCGAGATCGATCCGGCCGGAACCGATGGCGTGATCCTGACCCAGGGCGGCGCGGCGCACGGTTATGCGCTCTATCTGACGAAGGGCAAACTCGCGTTTTGCGTCCGCGAGAGCGGCGAGCTGACGGCGATCGTCGCGAAGGAGGCGCTGGGCAACGGCCATTTCCAGGTTCAGGCCACGCTCCAGAAGGATGGCGCGATGGCGCTTTCGGTGGATGGAAAACAGGTGGCCCAGGGCAAGGCGGCCGGCCTGATCCCGCAGCAGCCCAAGGCGGGGCTTTTCGTGGGCAAGGCCGGCCGGGCGGCGGTTGGCGATTACGCCGGCCCGAGCCCGTTCAATGGGAAGGTGAGCAACGTGCGCGTGAAGGCGACGGAGGCGAAGTGACGGGGATCGACAAGGTCCTGCGAAGTCGCGGAGGATCATTCAGGATTCATACGCCTGCTTCAGTTTGGCGATATCGATCTTGTCCATCGTCGGCATCGCCTTCATGACCCGCCTGGCCTTCTCGGGGTACTTGTCCTTCAAGAGCCGCGGGAGGATCGATGGGCGAATCAAACGGGGGCGAAATTTATTGGACCTGTCCCGGTTTCTTTGTGCGGTTTCTTTGCGTAAGGTTCGGTGAAGCGGGGACGCTCGCTCCGGAACGTCACATTGACTGACTCAAACCCGCCGCTTCTTCACTTCTCGTAAGCGCCGCGATCGGGCTTGCCAAGAGGGCGTTTGTTGCCCTTGAGGTCATTGGGTTGGAGCAACTCCGGCGTGCCACTGTCTCGCGCGCGGCTGTCGTTCTGGACGCTGAAGTCCGCTTTGCGCAGGTCGTCATCCACGCGCGCGAAACGCGGGTCCGCGACGATGTCGTTCGGCCCCTTCATCACTTCCTGCACCGCCGGATACAGATTGTAGTCCCAGCGCACGCCGACGTTGCGGTTGTTCATCGTGACCTTGTTCGCCGCGCCGGGGACGATGATGTTGTTCAGGATAACGATGTCCGCGCAGTTATTGGCGAAGAGTTCCGGGTAACCGACGACCGCGCCGTTGTGGTAGGTCGTGTTATTGACGATATCAACGTGCCGGGTGCGGAAGGTATGAATGCCGGAACCGCCGTTGTAGGCGCTGACGTTATTGGCGATGAGGGCGCGGCCTTTCCATTCGGGACGGCCGTCTTTCGGCGCCGCGGTTCCCGGGGCGACACCCTTCGGCTTCGCGCCGGCAGTCCCCTTCGGATTCAAAGCGGCGTCACCGTTGGGATTGGTGGGGCCTGCGTTTTCCGCTCCGTCGGTGACGTCGAGGAGGATGCCATTGCCATCGCTCAGCTTGCCCGTGCGATTCCACGGAACGAGCGTCTTGTTATCCCACACGAGATTGCGCTGGATGATGATGTGGTAGCCTGGCTTGTCGTCATAGGCCCAGTTGCCGAGAGTCGTGATGCCGGAGCCGGCGTAGCGCATATACCACCCGTTCCCGAAAACCACGTTATCCTCGATGATAGCGTAGTCGCCAGCGAGCATGACGATGCCACCACCCGGACATTTGCTAACGACAGAGTTGCGAATGGTAATGTGGTGGGGCTTGGCGTCCGCGGCGCTTTTCCTGCCTTCGATGAGAATGCCATTCGTGTTAAAGCGCGCATCGGGCCGGGGTTTTTTGGAATCGGCCATCGCGTCCTCGAGAGTGAGACTGTCATTGCCGCCGGTCACGTTGATCCCGTCGATGACGATGTAGGACGCGGTGATGGTGATGCCGCCCCAGCCGGTGGGGCGAACGTCCGGGTGCGCGCCGGGTGCGGCTTTCCACGTAATCCAGGCGTCTGGTCGGCCGGACTTCGTGATCTTGAGGACGGCATCGGCACCCGTGGTGTCGGTGTAGGTTCCATCGCCGACGAGCACGGTATCGCCCGGCGCGGTGAGGCTGGCGGTCTTTTTGAGACTGCGAAAGGCGGCGGCCGGGCTGGTGCCGGCTTGGCTGTCATCCCCCTTGCCGTCCACATGCCAGACGGTGGCGGAGAGAGGCGAGACGGCGAAGGCAAGCGCGAAGACGGCGATGCAAAAACCGTGGAGACGGGATCGGGAACCGAATGGGCGATTGCCGGGAAGGCGATTGGTCATGATCTGATATGCTACGCGGCACCCTCCGGGTTGTACAGAAACAACCGAGACCGGTCCAATGTTAGTTCGCGACGCGGCGAGCCCGACCCGACGGTGCTTGCTCCCTGCCGGAAAAGGAAGCCGGGGTGCAGGGATTAACATCGCTGGCAACAATCGCACGCCTTTTCGTGCGAAGACGAGGCGCGCGAGTGGATGCCATTGGACGCGCTTCGCAAGCGAAGCGGCTAAAATCGATAAATCGAGCCGATTTCGAATGCCATGCGGAAAGCCGCGGAACAGTCGTAACAGTGGAGAGATGGGCATCGTGGCCGGCATGTTGTGAAGGAGCATACCCATGCGACGCAATCGAACGGCCGAATTCGCAGGCTTGGCGGTGCTGAAGCAGGAGCATGCCCGGCAGATTGAAATGTTCGAGCAATGGGCCGCCGCCGACCAGTGGCCCAAATTCCATCACAGCCACTATGACTGGTGGGCATTTCCCATCGACCAGCCCAGCAGCTTCGGTTTCAGGTACACGGTGTATGCCGGCGACATCGCGGAGCTGATGGCGGATGCGGATTTTGCATCCGGCCACGTCCGAGGCATCGAACTGGTTGCGGCATCATGGGGCTGGGATGTGCGGGCCGCCGGCCGCTTGCCCCGGCCGCATCCCCGGCAAGAGTGGACTGGCTGTGCGATCAGGCTGTATAAGGCGGCGTTGTCGGCGAAACTGTTTCATCGCGCCGATCTGTTCGATTCGCTGGCCGTTTTCGCACGCGGGCTTCTGGATTCCGGCGAGAGTCTTTCCTACAACGGCGAAGACCTCGCACCCCTCTTCAAGCGGCGGCGGTAGTTCGGCACTGCTTGCGGGCGCATAGACGCGGGCATCTTGGCGGCATTGGCTCGCGACGAACCCGCATTTCAATCCGGGTTATGGGGATAACTGCCCAATTTGGCAGCTTTAGGCGGGCTCAACCTCAAGATTCCGCGCCAACTGACCCGATAACTCAGATAGCCAGTGGGATCGAAGATTGGAGCCTCGGGCCATGTCAGATTCAGAACGATTGCGCAGCGAAGCCGCCATCATGGAGGCTTTCACGAGCACTTATGGCCGAAAGTTCAGCCAGCTCATCGAGCGCATGAATGACGAGCCGGCGGCGACCGATCTTCAATGCGTCCGGCTGTGTGTCGAGGCGGTGAATATGATGCTCGTTTCGCAGGCGCAGGTGGCCAGGACGCTCCGGGCGATTGCCGGGCCGACGCTTCGGGCGGCGTGACGGCGATCTGCTGCATTCGCCTCTCACTGTGCTCTGCTTTCCATTCATTTTGAGCATGCCCATTTTCTTTTTATAACCGACTCCCACGCCGCGATGGGGCGACTCGGCCTATGGGCTTTACTTGCGCTACTTGGGTGAGGGAGTTGGCGTGTTGGAATTCGCGGGCGGCGCGGCTTTTACGGATTTCAGGCTCATCCTCTTCCCTGCCTGCAATCGCCATTTCCCGGCCCTCCCCTTACAATCCTCAACCCCATGGCAGCCAGCGAAAAAATCACCATCCTCGGCGACGGCGCGATGGCGACCGTCTGTTCCATCCTCCTCACCACCGGCGGCCACCAGGTCACCATGTGGGGCGCTTTCGAAGATTCCATCGAACGCCTCCTCCAGCTCCGCGAAAACACCAAGCTCCTCCCCGGCGTCACCCTCCCCTCGAGCGTCCGGCTCACCGCCAACGATGCGGATTGCTTCCATGGCGCGACGCTGATCCTGGCCGCCATCCCCACGCAGTACATTCGCTCGGTATTCGAGCGCCTGCGCCGGCATGTTCCCAAAAATGTGCCGATCGTTTCCGTCGCCAAGGGAATCGAAAACCAGACGCTCCTCCGGCCGACCCAGGTCATCAAAGACGTTCTCCACGGTCCGGTGGCCGCGCCCGGCTTCGCGCTATGCGCACTGTCGGGCCCCAACATCGCCGGCGAAATCGCCCGCTATTTGCCAGCGACTGCCGTCGCCGCTTCGGATGATGCGGAACTGGCCAAACGCGTGCAGGCGGTCTTCTCCACGCAGTGGTTCCGCGTCTACACCAATCCCGATGCCGTCGGCGTCGAGCTGGCGGGGGCGACCAAGAATGTCATCGCCATCGCGGCCGGCATTCTCGATGGACTGGGCGCGGGCAACAACGCCAAGGCCGCCCTGGTCACCCGCGGCCTGGTCGAAATCACCCGCCTGGGCGTTGCCATGGGCGCTCGCGAAGAAACCTTCGGCGGCCTGGCGGGTGTCGGCGATCTCATCACCACCTGCGTCTCCCCCGAAGGCCGAAACCGCACGGTCGGCGAGCAACTCGGCAAAGGGAGAAAGCTGGATGAAATCCTCGGCGCGATGCCCAGCGTGGCCGAAGGCGTGCCGACGACAAAGGCGGTGATGGAACTCGCCCGCCGCCACCGCGTCGAAATGCCCATCACCGAGGCCGTCCACGCCGTCCTCTTCGAATCCCGAGACGTCATCCGCGCCCTCACCGACCTCATGACCCGCGACCCTAAACCCGAATTGTCGGCGTAGCTCCTATTTTAGCCGCTTCGCTCACGAAGCGCGTCCAGGTGCGCCCCATCGCTGCACCCATCCCGGACGCCCCCGGCAATCCTCCCCCCAACATTGCCGCCCCCCATCCCCACCCGTAAGATGCCCCCATGGACCATCCCGGGGACCCCACCGCAAAATCCGCCGCCGCCTTCGTCGCCAAATGGTCCCGCTCCACCCTCACCGAGCGCGCCGCCTCCCACGAGCATTTCCTCGACCTCTGCCGCCTCCTCGATCTCCCCTCCCCCGC
>JBBRTW010000149.1:0-14647 GCA_038244055.1 Tepidisphaerales bacterium
GCACGATCACCTCCGGTTGGACCGAAGCGCTTCGCAAGGACTATTTCTCCTGGTGGCTCAAGGATCGCAAGGCCGCCAAGCACCCGCCCGAAACCGTGAAATGGTTCGAAGAAGCCGGCCGCCCCTACGGCGATGGCGCGAGCTTCCCGCGCTTCGTCGGCAACCTGCATAGCGATGCCACGAAAGTACTCACCCCCGATGAGGCCAAAGCCCTTGAGCCTGTTCTGACCGCCTACGCCGCCCCCGGCCCCAGGAAGCCCAGGAACACCCCCGCGCGTAAGCCCACCCTCGTCAAAGAATGGACCATGGCCGACCTCGAGCCACAGCTCGCCACCGTCAGCAAAGGCCGCAACTTCAACCGCGGCAAAGCGGCCTACGATCTGGCCCAGTGCGCCCAGTGCCACAAGTTCGGCACCGAGGGTGGCGCGATCGGCCCCGACCTCACCGCCGTCGCCAGCCGATTCGCCCGCCGCGACATCCTCGAATCGATCATCGAGCCCTCCAAGGTCATCTCCGAGCAGTTCCAGAACACCATCGTCTTCATGAAAGATGGCGACTCCATCGATGGCCGGATTCTCGAAGAAACCGCCGATGTGGTCGTGATCATGGTCAACCCGCTGGAGCCCGACAAGAAGACGACGATCAAGAAAAAGGACATCGACACCCGCAAGCCCTCCAAGCTCTCCCCCATGCCCGTAGGCCTCGCCAATGTCCTCACCAAAGACGAAGTCCTCGACCTGATCGCCTACCTCGAATCCGGCGGCAACAATAAGCACCCTGACTTCGGAAAGTGATTCATAGACGAGCGCAGCATAATGTCCCACCACATCGCAACAATCGCCGCCAACCCTCTTACTCCCTCTCCCAAGCGGCGCAGGTTGAGCTCATTCGCCGTGCCGTCCAATCGCCGCGTGGGAGAGGGTGGGGGTGAGGGGTCTGCGGCATTTCGGCGTCGTAGTCGCGCGCGAACCAATCCCATCACCATTCATTGATCGCTTACCAACTCATTTCGAATCGCCATTAATTCTCGCAATTCACATCAGAGGCCCTCATGCCAACCCCCACCCGACGCGCTCTCCTGCAATCCGCCGCCGCCTCAACCGCCGCCGCCCTCCTCGCCCCCCACGTCCGCGCCCAACCCGCCGTCGGCACCGGCGAGCGCATCGTCGTGGCCGTCGTCGGCACCGGCGGGCGCGGCATCGCCCATGCCACCGCCCTCGCCGCCCTCCCGGGCGTCGTCGTCAAATACGTCTGCGATGTCGATGAAAAACGCGCCGCCGGCGCGGCCGCCGCCACCGCCAAAAAGGCCCCCGCCAACACGCCGCCCGCCCAGCCGCTCAATGACTTCCGCAAGGCCCTCGAAGACAACGAAATCAGCGCCATCTCCATCGCCACCCCCAACCACTGGCACGCCCCCGCCGCCATCCTCGCCGCCGCCGCCGGCAAGCATGTCTACGTCGAGAAGCCCTGCTCCCACAACCCGCGTGAGGGCGAATTGATCGTCGCCGCCGCCCGCAAATACAACCGCTGCATCCAGCACGGCACCCAGCGCCGCTCCTGGTCCAAAATCATCGAGGCCGTCGATAGGCTCAAATCCGGTGCGATCGGCGCTGTTCGCCAGGCCCGCTGCTGGTACTCCAACTCCCGCAAATCCATCGGCAAGGGCAAAGCCTCCCCACCCCCGGCCGGGTTGGATTGGGCGCTCTGGCAGGGGCCCGCGCCGGAAAAGGAATTTCACGATAATTACGTGCCTTACAATTGGCACTGGTTCTGGCGCTGGGGTAACGGCGAGTGCGGAAATAACGGCGTTCACGGCCTGGACCTCGCCCGCTGGGGACTGGGCGTAGACTGCCCCAGGACCGTCACCTCGGCCGGCGGGCGCTACTATTTCGAAGACGACCAGGAGACCCCGGACACTCAGACGGTCGCCTTCGACTACGGCGACAAGCTCCTCACCTGGGAAGGAAAATCCTGCCATCCCCGCGGCCCGGAAGCCACCTCCGATGGTTTCGGTGTCGCCTTCTATGGTGAGAGCGCCACCCTCGTCATGGACTCCGCCGGCTACACCACCTACGACCTGAAAAACAAGCAGATCGCCGCCGTCAAACCCGAAGCTGGCCAGTCCGGCGACGCGGTCCATTTCCAGAACTTCCTCGATGCCGTCCGCGCCGGCGACCCCAAAAAACTCAACGCCGAAATCGAGCAGGGCGCTGCCAGCACACTCCTCTGCCATCTTGCCAACATCGCCCAGCGCACCGGCCACACACTCCACGTCGACCCCGCCACCAAACAAATCACCGGCGATGAAGAAGCCAAAAAACTCTGGTCCCGAGAATACCGCCCCGGCTGGGAACCCAAAGTGTGACCATTCCACGGCCAGTGCCTCACAGGGTCAGGAGCCGCCACCCAACGACTTAGCCAAGTGATAAATCTCTCCGCGGCTCCTGACCCTTTCTCATTCCCAAGGAAAAAACCGTAACCCAGGGTCAGGAGCCGCCACCAAAAACTTCAACCAAGTAAACAAAGCGCCCCGCGGCTCCTGACCCTTTCTTACAATCGTACAATCAACCACAACCGCTATTACTGTTTTGCGCGACGAATAATGCGCTTTCAAACAGTGCAACTCGACCATCCTGCAATCGCCATGTTTCTATGCGCGCTGGTCTCTTGTCACTGGGGCTGTAAGAAAGAACCTGATCCCAACGAAGCAAGGATTAAGCAGTCGATCAGCACCGTTCAAATGCAAGTGGGTGCGAGCACAAAGACAAAGGGACAACTCATGCAAAAGGTGCTGGATGACTTGCACCATACTTCCATTGATTCGCTAAAGAAACCGCATCTTAGCGCGATTGTCTTGTGGGGCGCGCCTGAAAATCCAAGGGCCGAATTCTGGTGGATTGAAGATCAACCGACCGCGGATGGAATCATTTTGCGCTGGCCAGGAAATTTAAGCGGCGCCTACTTGGGAATCCCGCAGGAATTGCTCAACGAGTCAATGATCGATAAAGCAGAGCGGCAACTCGTTTCTCACGCATCCGGCGTGCCTCTCGCTCCATACATTCGCGATGGGTTAAAACTGCCGACGACGGGAATTGAAGCGGCATTGGCGAAGGATGGCAAGCCAATTACTGCATTCATCGACTGTCCCTCATTTCTTCAAACAGATGGCGGAATAAGCCCTCAAACAGGCAATTGAACCCATGCCCTCCAAACCCATCCATACCCTCCTCTTCCTCTGTGCACTCTGCGTCCTCTGCGGTGAATCTTCCTCCGCCGAACAAAAAGCAGTCCCCAAACTCCAAATCCTCCCCCAGCCCGATTCCCAATCCGCCTTCATGCGCGCTGACACCGAAATCGCCCGCTACTATTTCAGCCCCACACTCCGCCGCCCCTTCCTCTTCCCCATCCTCGGCCCCGCCGGCCGATCCCTCACTCGCATGGGCCATCCCCACGACCCCGAAACCCACTCCCATCACAACTCCGTCTGGATTTCCCACAACTCCGTCAATGGTGTCTCCTTCTGGGACGACCGCGGCAAAGGCCGAATCGTCCACCAGCGCGTCGATGCCTACGAAGACCTCGGCGAGACCTCCTGGATCGCCACCACCAATCACTGGATCGATGAAAGTAAAAACAACCAGATCCTGATGGTCGAGAAGCGCCGCACCACCATCGAGCTACTTCCCAATAACGAATTCCTCCTCATCCTCGATCTCCAACTCGAAACCCCCAAAGGCGCTACCGCCCCCATCACACTCGGCAAAACCCCCTTCGGCCTCGTCGGCGTCCGCATGGCCAAGACCATCGGCGTCAATGATGGCGGCGGCGAAATCCGCAACTCCGATGGAAAATCCGGCGAAAAGGACATCTTCTGGCAACCCGCCAAATGGGTCGACTACTCCGGCCCCCTCCGCGACAACATCACCGAAGGCATTACCCTGATGGATCACCCCGCCAACCCCAACCACCCCACCATCTTCCACGTCCGCTCCGATGGCTGGATGGGCGCGTCCCTCACCCAGCAGGCCGACCGCCTCATCGAACCCGAAAAACCCCTCCGCCTCCGCTACGCCCTCTACGTCCACGCCGGAAAACCCCCAATCGAAGAACTCGCCAAGCGCTGGGAAACATTTGCCAAAACCGACCTCCCCGATTTGAATGCTCCAAAGAAAAAGTAATCCAGATTGCATCCGATCACATGCCCACGGCTCAATATGTGTATTCCATTTTAGTTCCCATAGGAATTTAACCCCTCAAATCACATAACCTTACAATATCCTAACAATTGAAACCCCGGAGATTGTTCCACGTGGAACTTTTTCAAAAACTCGGAGATCCCCGCATGAATCGCCTCCTCGTCTCGATTCTCTCCCTCCTCATTTCCCTCTCCGCCCTCGCCCAGCCCGCGACGCCCACCCCGCCCAAAAAACCGCCCGCGCCCGCGCCGCAGGATCCCAACCGAACCATTCCCCCCACCGGCAAGCCTCTCGCCCCGGCCGATCTCGAAGAGCTCAAACTCGGCATCGGTAAACTCGGCAAGGAAATCGGCTCGGCCCGCATCGAGCTGTTCGACAAACCCGCTTTGATCGCCCTCCTGCCCGATATTCAGATCTATTACAACGCCATCCGCTACCCGATTCTCTACAACGAACCCATCGACCCCAAGATCGCCAGGGCCGCCCTGGCCGATGCCTTCGATCGCCTCGCCCAGCTCCGCGCTGGCGATCCCAAATGGATTCACGTCTCCGGCCCGCGCGGTTACATCTCGAAAATCGATGACTCGGTTCAGCCCTACGTCCTGACCGTCCCGCCGATTTACAAGCCGGAGGATAAGAAGACCAAATACCGCTTCGATTTCTGGTGCCACGGCCGGGGCGAGGATTTGATGGAGCTCAAGTTCATCCGCGGCAAAGGCGAAGCTGGCCCGGACCATTTCACGGTCAACCTCTATGGCCGGTATTGTTGCGCCAACAAATTCGCCGGCGAGATCGACCTGCTCGAAGCCCTGGAGGATGTGAAGAAGCGCTACAACGTCGATGAGAATCGCCTGGTCGATATCGGCTTTTCGATGGGCGGCGCGGCCTCTTGGCAATTCGTCGTTCACTATTCCGATCTCTTCGCCGCCGCATCCCCCGGCGCGGGCTTCGCCGAATCGCGCGAGTTCCTGCACATGCCGCAGGCCGAGATCGATGCAACGCCCGCCTGGCAGAAATCTCTCTGGCATCTCTACGACTGCACCGATTACGCCGTGAATATCGCCAACATCCCCACAGTCGCCTACGCCGGTGAAATCGACGGTCAAAAGCAGGCCAGCGACATCATGATCCGCTACATGGAACCCGAAGGCCTGAAACTCGAGCGCATGATCGGCCCCAAGACCGGCCACAAGTACGAGCCGGACACCCGGAAACTCCTCGATGCCCGCCTGGCCGATATCGTCGCCAAAGGCCGAAACCCCGTGCCAACCAAGATTCGCTTCACGACCTGGACCCTGCGCTACAACAAGATGTTCTGGCTGACCCTCGATGGCCTGGAGCAGCATTGGGAGCGCGCCCGCGTCGAGGCCGAGATCAAATCCCTGACCGATATCGCCATCAAGACCACCGGCGTCACCGCCCTGACCGTCCAGCTTCCCGCCGCCATCAATCCGTTCAAAAACAGCGCCGCCATCTGGATCACCCTCGACGGCCAGAAATTCCAATCGCCTTCCAGCGACGCCGTTTTCGCGCCGTTCGTTAAATCCGCCGGCCAGTGGAAATCCGCGCTCGATCTGGCCGTCGGCTCCCAGCCCTTCCCCCCGCCCAAGAGCCATGGCCTGCAAGGGCCCATCGATGATGCCTTCATGGATTCTTTCATCATCGTCAAACCCTCCGCCGGCCCCCTCCATGAGAAGACTGGCGCGTGGGCCTCGGCCGAGGCGGATCATGCGATCGATCACTGGCGCAAGCAGTTCCGCGGCGAGGCCCAGGTGCGCACCCCTGAGACGATCACCGATGCGGAAATCGCCACGCACCACTTGATCCTGTTCGGCGACCCTTCGAGCAGTCCCCTGATCGCCAAAATCCTCGCCAAGCTGCCGATCAAATGGAGCAAAGAGGCCCTGGCCATCGGCGACAAGACCTTCCCGGCCGACCATCACATGCCGGCCATGATCTACCCCAACCCGCTCAGCCCCCATCGCTATGTCGTGCTGAATAGCGGGTTTACGTTCCGGGAGTTCGCGTATCTGAACAACGCGAGGCAGATTCCCAATCTGCCGGATTTTGCGGTGATCGATATTTCCACACCCGTCTCCCAGAAGGCCCCCGGCGCGATTCCTTACGCCGGATTCTTCGACGAAGCCTGGAAGATCAAATGACGACCGTAGCTCCAACGTAGCTCGACCGTAGCTCGACATTCCGATGTCGAGTCTTTTGCTGGGTAGGCGATCAATCCCAGAACTCGACATCGGAATGTCGAGCTACAGGAATGTCGAGCTACGAAACGTCGAGCTACCAAAATGTCGAGCCACATGCCCTAGTTTGACAGCCCGGCGCGATCCGATGACAATCACTCGCTTAGAGCGATTTCGTCCATAATGAACGACACACCCTTGAGTTCCACATCATCGACAGGAGATTCGCGCATGCGAACCAATCCGCGCCGCGCCGCTTCCTGGCATGCCGCAATTCGGCGGTCTGTCATGGCCCTCGCCGCTTCCGGGCTCATCTTTGCCTCGGTGGCCTGCGACAATTTCGAATCCGATCAGGCCAAGGCGGATAAGCGCGTCAAGGACAGCGTTGACGTCAGCACGAAGAACCGCCGCCAGCCGACGACCAAGAACATCACCACCGTCGTCGCCGATCTTTCCAAGGCGGTGGGCGAATCGGCCGCCTCGGACAATCGCAAACTGCAGGCGCGGTCCATGCTGGCCCAGACCGAATACGAGCAGGGCGACAAGGTCAGCCGGCAGGTGCTGGCGCTGGAGCCGGCCATCAATCGGGCCATGTGGGATATCACCCTTCTCGCCGGCCAGATCAAGAACATCAGCGATACCGTCGATACACTGGGCAAGTCCGATCCGGCCGCGACCCTGGCGGCCATCGATGCCAAGCGCAAGGAATTCGCCGCCGCCTCGGCCGCCGCGGATACCAAGGCGAAGGAACTTCAGGGGCAGATCGACCAGGCCAACGCGTCGGTGGCGCAGCTCGTGCAGCAGCAGACCGCGCTGCGGGCGCAGGCGGCCGATGACCGGGCCAAGGCGGCCAAGCTGCCGGATAAAGATGCGGCGGCGCTGCTCGACTCGGCCGGGGAGGCCAATCGCAAGGCGGAGAACCTGGCCCACGATATTTTCAAGCTGACCGGCGCGTTGGAGAATCAATCCAAAAACGATGCCGCGGCCCGGAGCGACAAGCCCTGGGAAGACGCCGCCGCGTATAGCCTGCATCCCTTGCAGCGCGATCTGGCGGCCGAGCTCGACAAAAAGAAGAGCGCCGATGCCGAGGTGGCCAAGCTGGATCAGGACAAGAAGGCGGTCGATGACAACTGGACGGCGGTGAAGGCGCAGATCGAAGCGCGGAAGACGGCCGCCACAACGCTCGGGCAGGAACTGTCGGCCAAGGTGGATGAACTGGCTAAGTTTGAGAATGACGCCGGCGCGCTGCGCGATTCGGCGATCGTCCATTACGACAAGTCGGTGAAAGGTTTTCTGGCGGCCAGCGGCGATGCCCAGAAGGTGCAGAAGCGCCTGGATGAATGGCGTCGCGATGAGAAGTTCAAGGATTCGCCCGAGGCCAAGTCGTGGGATGGATTGTACAAATTGTACAACTACCATTATTTCAAGCTGCTGCAGGGGCGGGGGCTCAATCAGATCGGCAATCTCAAGAATGCGTACTCGGTGATGCTGGATTCGCATTCCAAAACGGCGATGGAAGCCGCACCGATTCTCACTAAGGCCGGCATCGCACTGCCCGCCAAGTTGGGCACGCCGCCGGCCGATGCGAAGAAGACGCAGGATGAGGCGATCAAGAATTACGATGAGGCGATCAAGATATTCGAAGATGTTTTCGGCGTCGGCTCCAATCCCAAGACCCTGATCGACACCGCCAAAGTATCGAACCTGTACGCGCTGTTCAGCGAATTTCAACTCACCGGCGACACCAAGAAGCGCGACGATGCGCGAAAGCAGTTCAACGAGCTGTTCGGCGACAAGAAGGATGATCCTGGATACAAGCAGGCGCCCGAGGCCCTGCGCGGTTGATCGGAATATCGCGGAGCGCGAATGCCCGCCCGTTGCAGGCGCACGCTAGCCCGAATAATTCAGATGAACCACGAAAGACACGAAGGGCACGAAGAAGACCGGAGAAGAGTAGAAATGTAATTTGCGCAACGCGCGTTCATCGTTTACCGACTTTTTGACTGTAAGTCCTTTGGTTCATTCCTCTTCGTCCATTTCGTGTTTTTCGTGGTGAATAATCTGGGCTAGTGCGATAAATCCGTGACATCCGCGCCCGGATTTTTCGACTTGAATCCTCCCCCCCACCTGCTATCTTCAAATCCACAGCCCACAGGCGGCACATCAGTGCCCGCCGGGATTCCACCAGGGATTCCGGCGTAGGAAAGTGCGGTTTAATTCCGCCGCGGACGCGCCGCTGTGAGGGACATGATGTGGTCGCGGATCAGTCACTGTCATGAAATGATGGGAAGGCTGATTCGCAGGATGGTTTGAAGGTCGGATTTTCGGTTCTTCCTGAACCCTAAACCCTGACCCCTGAACCCTTCCCCACCGTCCCAAGCCAGAAGACCGGCCTGAGGGCTCATGACCTGCCGCAATGTGCGGCGGGCGCACCGTGTTTCGTCCTCGCGATATGGGACGGCCGGGAATGAGCCTGCGGATGCCGCTTTTTTGCCGGCTATCCATCGCCCGACGGCGTTATTTCGCCGAAAGCCGCGCCGCTCAAATTCCCATGCCATTTCATTTTGCGGGGCCTGTTTTCTGTCGTGCCGCGCGCTTCGGCACAAGGAGTTCTTCCATGCCCCGTTCCGGGTTTCAGGCCGGCCATCGCGCCGGCGCACATCTTCGTTTTCAGATCGGTTTCTCCCGTGACACGGGCGTCCCGCCCGTGCCAGCGCCTCGAAGCCCGGGCATCCCGCCAGCGCCTCGTAGCACGGGCATCCTGCCCGTGTTGGGTGGCATGGGTAAGGCCTCGGGGCCTTACCCGTGGGATTTGAATCGCGAGCAGACGGCCGCAAACTCATCGCCCGATCGCGCTCATGTCCAACCTCAGCCGACGCATGCCGCAGCGACGGCGATCGCAATCCTCTTCGCTCTTTTGTTCCTCACGGCGAGCGCTCGCGCCTACACGCCGGCCGCCGGATACCAGAAGGCGGGCCAGTCTTTTCCGGCTTCCGCCATCGCGGTCGCGCCGGATGGGAAAGTGGCCGTCGGCAGCGATAACTTTGTCTCGGGCGGCGCTTCGATCAAGGTTTACAGTTCGCTGGCGGCCGTTGGCGGCAGCCCGCTTTACACGATTACCGATCCAACTTTCAAGGCCATCGCCGGCATCGAATTCTCCGACAGCTCGACGCTCTATTTCGGCGAGAATGCCGACCGCGACACGGCGTTCAAGGCGATTCTTCCGGGCAGCCCCGGCGCGGTCACCGCGACGGCGCTAGCCCCCGATGGCTCGGTGCCGAACATCGCGGATGTGACGGTGAAGAGCGGCGTGGTCTACGCGACGGCGGCCAATGGTTTGAACGCATCATCGCAGCCCTTCAACAAGCTCTACCGCTTCGAGGCCAACAACACGGTCACTGCGGTCATCAGCAATTTCGGCACCGGCTATATCGGCGGCGCGGTGACGGACTCGGCCGGGAATTTTCTGATCACCGATACCGGCCCGTTCGGATCGCCGGGCATCGTGCGGCGCTTCGATGCATCGTTCAACCCGATCGACGCGATCAATCTCGCGGCGGGAAATGGCAGCGGTGCGGTCGACCTGGCGCTGGATTCCGAGGGCGATCTGTTTGTTTCCACGGGTAATACGCTGACGCAGGTGAAGTTCCCGGGCGGCGTTCCAACCGCTGGGGAATTCGGGACGTTCAATCCCGATGTATTTCCCTTCCCCACGTTCCTGGCCTTCACCGGATCGCACTTCGAGCCGTTCAACGGCGATGGAAAGCTGATCGTCTCCGGATTCACCGATGAGGCCGGCGGCGCGGGCGCGTTCGTGATCCAGACCCCCGAGCCGGGAACGCTCTGCCTGGCTGCGGGATCGATGTTGGTATTGCTGCAGCGACGGTGGGGTAGACATTCTTGTCTGCCCTGACGTGTTTTCCTGATACCAAGCGCTTTCCATCCGCGAAGAACGCCTCCCCAGATTTCCACTTTCCCGACGGGTTTTTCCATGATTCACATTCCCATGAATCGTTCGCGGCCGGAACACAATGGATGGGCGTTGGTCGGCGCTTTGTGCCCATCGATGAATCGCGCCATCCGGGACGGCGCGCTGTCGCTGCGCTGCGGCGCTGTGTCCCGGCTTGCACCGAGGCGCGGCATCGCGGCCGGTTATGTCGTTGCTTTCGCATTACTCATCCTGGTCGCCGGGCGGGCATCGGCTTCGCCCGGCGACCCGTATGCGGATTTCGTTTTGGCGTACAGCCCCGGCGGGCTGACTGAAAGCCCGGTGGGGAGCGGGAACTTTTTTAATAGCGCGGCCGAGGCGCTGGGCGGACCGGATGCGGCGGCCCGGCCGACGGTGCCTTCGGGGCATGTCGTTCAACTCGGGCAGGGGGGATCGCTCACGTTGGGGTTCGACGATCCGATCGTGAACAAGGCGGCGGGTGCGCGGGCGGATAATCCGCTGGGCGTGGATTTTGTGGTGTATGGCAATGCCTTCGAGCAGGGATTTTCCGGGTCGGGGCTGTATTTTCGCGAGCCGGGTTTCGTGGAGGTGGCGCAGAAACAGGCGGGGGGCGGGCCGGGGACTTTTTACCTGATTCTGCCCGACAAACTGCCGGCCAATCTGGTGGGGGGCGTCGATAGCGGCTCGGGTGCGACACTGCCGGCCTATTACGCGGATGTGCATCCGGTGGATGGGTCGGGAAATACGCTGATCGCGCCGGAGCAGGCGGGGTCGGCGGGAGGAGATGCGTTTATCCTGGAACGGGCGGTGCTGGAATCTTCGCCGGGAGTGCCGCTGCTGGATGGGCAGAATAATCCGCAGTTTGTAGCGCTGGATCATGTGGATTTCGTGCGGATCACGGATGCGATTGTGAATGATGGGGATGCGCAGATCGGTGGATATACAACGGATATCGATGCGGTGGTGGCGCTGCCGGCAGTGCCGGAGCCGGGGATGCTGGCGGCGGGATTAGTGTTTTTGGTTGTGTTTGGGCGCGGCGCACGGGGGGCATGCCCAGACGAGCCGATCGGCGTTGACGGCGTATGAGGAGTTTCTTGCGGCTCGTCAGGGCATGGCACCTGGGATTTGGCGGTTCGGTGATTGATAAGGCGAAGATGAATGCTCTTCATATAACATCGCCGGCTAACCGGGGACGCCAACCCCTCACCCCCCGCCCTCTCCCACGGCCGGAAGGGCAGCGCGGCGGAAGGGCTTTTTTTACCGGCCTCGGGAGAGGGAGCAGGAGGCGTCGGCTGCTTGGAGCGTTCACCTTGGTTGAGCTTCTGGTGGTGATTGGGATTATTGCGCTGTTGATTGGGATTTTGCTGCCGGCGCTTTCCTCGGCTCGGGGGAATGCGCGGGCGATTGCCTGTGCTTCGAATATCCGGCAACTTATGACGGCTTCGATCAACTACGCAACGGATAACAACGGGCACTATCCACCGGCGCATCTGGATTTTCTGACGCTGAATAACCAGCGGTGGCATGGGGCGCGGGCGACGAATTCCGATCCGTTCGATTTCACGCTCGGCCCGCTTTATGCGTATCTGAAGACGGATCGGATCAAGCAGTGCGCGGATTTCGAGCCGGCGGCGGCGGGGTTTGAGGCCTCGGCGGGGGGGTATGGGTACAACGCGGCTTACATCGGATCGTCCACGGGGGATTACGGTTTCAATAACACCTCGGTGAACCAACCGGCCAAGATTTCGATGGTGATCAACCCAGCGCAGAAGATTGCCTTCGCGGATGCTGCGATGGCGGTGAAAGCGGCGGCCGGGAATACGATCATCGAGTATTCGTTCGTCGAGCCGCCGACCAACGCGTATGGGCCGACCTCGCCCTCGCTGCATTTCCGGCACCGCAACCGCTCGGCCAATATCGCCTGGGCGGATGGGCATGTGACGCGGGAGGTGTTTGAGTGGACGTATCCGGTTAATGCGTATGGGGCGGATAATTCGGCGATGAATCTGGGGTTTTTCGGGGCGAGGGATAATGGGCTGTTTTGGCGGCACCCTTGATTGCGAATCCGCTGTCAATCGCGTGTTTTTGGAGTTGCGTTGCAGGAGCGCGATTTGACATTCGCCCTCACCCCAACCCTCTCCCGAGTACAGGAGAGGGAGTAAGAATTCCCCCCATCCCGGCAATCCGCTATGATGCTGTCGGCGTCCCTGGCCGCGCATGCTGGCGAAGAGGGATCTTTACGCCCGACCGTACATACCCCAGAGGACGTCGTGCCCGATTCGCTTTTCGACCGGCTTCGCGCCAACATTCACCAGGTTTTCTTCGGCCACGACCATGCCGTCGATCAGCTTCTCATTGGCCTGCTGGCGCGCGGGCACGTTTTGATCGAGGATGTGCCGGGGGTGGGTAAGACGGTGCTGGCGCGGGCTCTGGCGCGGTCGCTCTCCTGCAAATTCTCGCGCATCCAGCTTACGCCGGATTTACTGCCTTCGGATGTGCTGGGGGTGTCGGTTTACAACTCGAATACGCAATCGTTCGATTTCAAGCCCGGTCCGATCTTCGCGAATATCGTGCTGGCGGACGAAATCAACCGCACGACCCCGCGCACGCAGTCAGCGCTTTTGGAGGCGATGGCGGAAGAAACGGTTTCGGTGGAGAACCAGACCTATCCGATGTCCCGGCCGTTCATGGTGGTGGCGACGCAGAATCCATTCGAATTCGAGGGGACATATCACCTGCCGGAGAATCAACTCGACCGCTTTCTGCTGAGGATTCAAGTGGGGTATCCGGATCGGGCGAGCGAGCTGCGGATTTTATCGCTGCAACCGGGCAGGGCGCGGCTGGAGGATTTGCAGGCCATCGCCACCGGGGCGGAGGTTGTGGCGGCGCAGGACATGGTGCCCAAGGTGCGCCTGGACCCGGCCATTCTCGATTACATCCTGGATCTCTGCGACGCGACGCGGAATCACGAGCAACTGCATCTGGGGATTTCGCCGCGGGGAGCGCTGGCGCTGACGGCGGCGGCGCAGGCGAGCGCGGTGCTGAATGGGCGGGATTATGTGGTGCCGGATGATGTGAAGGCGTTTGTGATTCCGGTGTGCGCGCATCGGATCATCAGCAAATCGTACATTCATAATGGCGATGGGGATTCGACGGCGCGGATACTCAAGACGATATTGGATCAGACGGCGGCACCGAGGTAGGGGAGTAGGCAGTAGGCAGTATGCGGTAGGCAGAAGGGTGAGGGATGAAAGGGCGGTGTAGAAATCGAGGCGTTTTCACCAGTTGGAGCAAGACCCTCACCCCCGCCCTCTCCCGAGTACAGGAGAGGGAGTTGGGGCGTCAGCCTGTGGTAATGCGGCGGTAGATTTCGCCTTCATTGACTGTCGGGCGTTCGGGGCGGCCTTTGTGGAAGTAGACCAGGCGTTCGTGGTTGATGCCCATGAGGTGGAGGAAGGTGGCGTGGAGGTCGTGGACGTGGAGGCGGGAATCGACGGCGCGGAGGCCCAGTTCATCGGTGGCGCCGATGGTTTGGCCGGGTTTGACGCCGCCGCCGGCGACCCACATGGTGAAGCCGGTGGGGTTGTGGTCGCGGCCGTTGCCTTTTTCGCTCATGGGGGTTCGGCCGAACTCGCCGCCCCAGACGACGAGGGTGGAATCGAGCAGGCCGCGCGATTTGAGGTCCTTGATGAGGCCGGCGATGGGCTTGTCGGTCTGGCTGAGCAGCTCGGAGTGATTTTTCTCGATATTGGAGTGGGCATCCCACTTGGAGCCCGCGCCGGAGTAGAGCTGGACGAAGCGCACGCCGCGCTCGACGAGGCGGCGGGAGAGGAGGCACATGCGGCCAAAGTTCTCGGTGTTCTTTTCGTTCAGGCCGTAGAGTTCGCGGGTGGCGTCGGTTTCCTTGGCGAGGTCGATGGCTTCGGGCGCTTCGGCCTGCATGCGGAAGGCGAGCTCGTAGGAGCGGATGCGGGCATCGAGCTCGGATTGATCGGGATGGGCGGCCTGATGCTGGCGGTTGATCTGGTTGAGCAGATCGAGCTTGGCGCGCTGGCGGTCTTCGCCCACCGAGCCGGGGGTGAGGAGATTGGCGATGGGGGAGGGGCCTTCATCGAACATCACGCCCTGGTAGGTGGCCGGCATGAAGCCCCCGCCCCAGTTGCGCACGCCGTTGACGACCTCGGATTCGTTGTCCTTCATGACGACGAACGCGGGCAGGTTTTGATTTTCCGTGCCGAGGCCGTAGGTGACCCAGCTTCCGAGCGAGGGGCGCCCGCCAAAAATGGAGCCGGTGTTCATCATGC
>JBBRTW010000150.1:0-14537 GCA_038244055.1 Tepidisphaerales bacterium
AGGGTAGAGGGTAGAGGGTAGAGGGTAGAGGGTAGAGGGTAGAGGGTGGAGGGTGGAGGGTGGAGGGTAGAGGGTGGAGGGTGGAGGGTGGAGGGTAGAAGATGCGATGGGGCGTTGTCTCTACGTTCTATCCTCAACCCTCTACTCTCTACTCTCGTCTTCTCATTCCGCTTTCGGCGCTTCCAGCACTTCGATCCGGCTGAATTCATCGAGGTTGAGGACCATCAGTTCGCCATCGGCCAGGCGGAGCTTGAGGCGGTCGAGCCAGAGTTTGTCGTTCTTGGAGTGGGCAAACCAGCTTCCGGTGGGCTTCTGGGAGTATTCCATGATCGTGCCCTCGACCTGGTTGGTCCAGGTGCGGTCGCGATGCGGGGTTTGCTGGGTCACCTTCACGGTAGCGCCGGCGACGAGCTGCTTGCGGAGAGTATCGTCCATGTGCGTGAGTATAGCGGCCGCGGGGGAAACGGGAAATGGAGGGAGGCGCGGTGGAAAACTAAAAACGAAAAACTTAAAGCTTCGAAAAACAGGCGGTACTGTCATCCTGAGGCGGTACTGTACTGTCATCCTGAGGCGGTACTGTCATCCTGAGCTTGCGAAAGATCTTGCTTCGAATATCGAGGCACTCGGATCTTTCGAATCTCTCCCAGCCTGCAGACAAGATGCGTCGCTACGCTCAGCATGACACCTCGGAACGGCCGCGCAGGGATTGACGCGGCACTGCGGCATCGCCTCCAACCCCGCCTCCTGACTTGACGCCGGCCGCGGGTCCGGGGAGGCTGGAGCGATGCTGCGATCCCGATTGATCTACTCGATTCTGGCGGCCGGGATGTTCATCGGCTGGGTTGAACTCGCGCAGGCCGAGGAGCCGGCCAAGGGGCTCGCGCTCGCGCGCGACAAGAACTGGCTGGTGATCAAAGGAGCCCATCTGCCCGGCGGTGAGATTCGCATCAACTACCTCGAAGCCTATTGCCGGCCGGGATCGACGGATGCGGATTGGGTCAAGCATACGGTCATCGGGCATGAATCGGAGCTGGTCAGCATCGCCGAGGATGGCAAGGTGATGCGCTTGAAAGACACGCTCAAGGATGGCGTTATCGTCGAGCACACGATCAAGGCCGGCGCCGATGAGGTAAGCTTCGAGCTGGTTGCGCACAACCCCACCGACAAGCCCTCCGAAGCGCACTGGGCCCAGCCCTGCGTGCGCCTCGGGCCTTTCACCGGTTTCGGCGCGGAGAAGACAAAGGACGATTACGCCTACATGCCCAAGTGCTTCATCTTTCTCGATGGCAAACCGATGCGCATGCCCACGGCCGACTGGGCGATCGAGGCGCGCTACAAACCCGGCCAGGTCTGGTGCCCGGCCAGCGTCCCGCGGACGGATGTGAACCCCCGGCCGCTGTCGAAGAATGTCCCGAGCAACGGGCTGATCGGCTGCTACAGCGGGGATGACCAGTTGATCTTCGCCACCGCGTGGGAGCCGTACCAGGAATTGTTCCAGGGGGTCGGGCGATGTTTGCATAGCGATTTCCGCATCGGCGGGCTGGCGGCCGGCCAAACCAAAAAAGTTCGCGGCAAAATCTACATCGTCAAAGCCGAAATGGATGCCCTGCTCAAACGATATGAAGCTGATTTTCCCGAGCATACGAAGAAGAAGTGAACTCAACCTTTGCGGACCCAATGGGGCGATTACAAAGAAGACCCTTGGCCTGTAATCGCCAATCGGCCGAGGAGGCTATATGGTCAACAAATTCGCCACAGAGACACAGGAGCAGAGAGGAATTAGCCACAGATGAACACAGATGGGCACAGATAAGAAAGAATTGGTTTTGCATGAATTGTTTTTGTAAACAGGATGATCGTTCATGATTTGGATCTGGGCCGGATTTGTTCTGTTGATTCTCATCCTGCTGGCGCTGGACCTGGGGGTCTTCCATCGCAAGGATCACGTCATCGGCATGAAGGAGGCGCTGCTCTGGTCGGCCATCTGGATTTCGATGGGGCTGCTCTTCTCGATTGTCATCTACTTCACCTACCAGAATCACTGGATGGGGATGGGCTCGGCCAACGATCCGATCGACCACGATCCGATCGACGGCGCCGATGGCGTCCTCAAATATCTCACCGGCTACGTCATCGAGAAATCCCTCTCGGCCGACAACATCTTCGTGATGGCGATCATCTTCTCCTACTTCAAGATTCCCGCCATCTACCAGCATCGCGTCTTATTCTGGGGGATCGTCGGCGCGATCTTCATGCGCGGCATGATGATCTGGGCGGGGGCGGCGCTGATTCATTACGAGTGGGTGATCTGGGTCTTCGGCGGCTTCCTGGTCCTCACCGGCCTGCGCATGGCCTTTTCCAAGCACGAAGACGACCACGACCTCGGCAAGAGCCGCGTCTACCGCCTCCTGCGCCGGATGTTCCGCGTCACGCAGGAGTATCACGGCCACCATTTCATCGCCAAAGAAAACGGCCGATGGCTCCTGACGCCCCTGGCCCTGACCCTCCTGATGGTCGAGGCGACGGACCTGATCTTCGCCGTCGATTCCATCCCCGCCATCTTCGCGATCACCGGCGACCCCTTCCTGGTCTTCACCTCCAATATCTTCGCGATCCTCGGCCTGCGCTCGCTCTACTTCGCCCTGGCCGGGATGATCGACAAATTCCGCTATCTCAAGATGGCGCTTTCGATCGTGCTGATGGTCGTCGGCGTGAAAATGCTCACCGCGATGTGGCTGAAAAAACTGCTCGGCGAGCATTTCAACCTCTACCTGCTGGGCGCGGTGTTCGGCATCCTGGTGGTGGGCATCGGAATGTCCATCCGCGCCAACAAGCGCGATGAAGCGATGGCCGCGGCGGAGGCAAAATGTTAGGTGATTTCCTTATTCGAAGGCCAATGAAAGCGTGAAGAGGCAAAGGAAGAAGAAGCACGAAATACGAATCTCGAAATACGAAACAAACGTCAAATACCAAGAATGGAAAATTCAAAGCCCGAGAGTTGCTCTGTCCGGCAAAGGCGACGTTTAGATCATTTCTCCGTTCCGTCTGATTCGAATTTGTTTCGAATTTCGAGATTCGGATTTCGAACTTGTGATTTTATTCCTCCGGCGCATAGGATTGTCAGGCCGCGTCGTTTTTATGGAGTTGTATCGCCATGCCGCATTTACCGCCCGAATATCGGATGCTGGATCTGATTCTGTATGCCGTCGGGGCATTGGTCGTCCTGATCGTCGGCTACCGCATGGGCCGCGCCTTCGGCCACATGAAAGCCTCGCGGATGCTCGATAAAAAGGAGCAGGATCTGTTCACCACCCAGAAGGGGTTCAAAACGCTCTACGAGCATGAGATCAACGCCCTCAAGGAGGAAAACGCGAAGCTGATCGAGCAGGTGCGGGTGATGAATGGCCGCGTGGAAGAATACCGCAAAAAGGCGGCCGGCCTCGGCGGGCTTTTCTCATCCTCTTCCAAGAAAAACGATGCGATGTACGCCCTGCTCCTGGAGAACGAGGCCCTGGAGGAAGCGCTCTATTCGCAGAATGAAAAACTCAAGCAGGAGCGCACCGACAGCCTCAAAGAGCAGATGCGCGCGACCTCCTACCGCCGCGTTCTCATGAGTCAGCTCCTCAACGATGAGCGGATCAAGCAGTATGTCAGCGAGGTTCTGGCCGATGACAAGCAACTCCCCGGCCCCCAGACCCAGACGGCCAGCGCGGGGTCGGGCAGGGAAGGATGAAGGCAGAAGGATGAAGGATGAAGAAGCGGGGAGCGGGGTTGGCGGCCAGGCTGGAGCGCGATGAAACGGCTGGGCCAGGCGTCGGGAAGTCGAGGATAGCCAGAAGAGTCCTGCTCTTACTCAGGATTAAGCGTACGAATGGAGTAAGAGCAGGCCGTTACACCGCGGAAGCCATCCCCTTTTCCATTTCCGGCGTAAGCGATTGCCTGAGCTCCGCCAGCGCCGTCGACTGCTCGTCCAGCTTATGGTGCAACTGCATCATCTCCAACTGAAGCTTCAGCGCGATCTGGTACTCCACCTCGTTGCGGATGCGGTCTTTCTGCCCCTGCTGCGCCTGGCTGATGAGGATGAACAGGGAGAGGAAGATCGCCTCGCAGGAAGTCCAGAAGCAGAGGAATGGGAACGGGTAGCCATCGGGGGCGATTTTACCCAGGGCGATATTGGCGAGGATCCAGCCGCCGAAGCAGATGGCGTGGGTCATCAGAAACGCCTGGCTGGCGGCCAATGTCGCGATGCCGTTGGCCAGCGTCTGCCACTTCGACAGGGTCTGGTCGGCCACCTCGTTGAGATTGCGGATGCCGCGGAGTTTTTCGACCGTGCTGCGCTGCCGCTGGCTGAGGATGCCGACGATTTTGATCGCCACCGCGGGAAAGCGCATCATGCAGTCGTGGAAGCCCTGGCGGGAGAGAACCAGCATCGCCACCGCATCGATCGCCCGCGCCGTCGCCGTGCGCAGGCCCCCATCGAGCAGCGAAATCTCACCCAGGAAATCCCCCGCGCCGAGAATGGCCAGGCGGATTTCCTTGCCGCCCTGGTCGGGAATGCAGATTTCCACCCGGCCGCTCACGATGATGAACATCTCATCGCCGCGGTCGCCCACCCAGAAGAGCGTCTCCAGCGCGGTGAGTGCGCGGTGGCTGATCGATGAGCCGAGATACTCGCGCTCATCGACGCCCAGATCGGCGAACAGCGGGATTTTTTCGAGGTGATGCGAATCGACCATGTGAGCTTGCGCGGCTGATGGCCTGGAGGGAGGATAGCGTTGATGGTGAAGCGGAGCAAGGAAATTGCGAGGGAAGGAAGGAGGGGGAGGCAGGAGGGTATCGGGTGTAGGGTATGGGGTATAGGAAGAAGGATGGGGGAAAGTGGCGCGTTTTGGCGGATGGGGGCGGACAAATGCGATCGTGATTCCGTATGGGCGGCGTCTTATGCTGGGTGCCACGGTCACGCGCCTGATCACTTTCGCATGCGAGAACGGTTATCGCGTGGCCGTGCCGTAAATCCCGGAAAACGCGCCGAATGCGAACGCGCAGGCTGCAAGCGCCGCTCCGCGAAGGCTTGGCCAATTGATAGCGCCTTTCGTTCTCGGAATCATCCAGGTGCTTGGCCGTGGCACCCGATCCTGGCCGACTATTGACCGACTATCGGCAACTCCGCCGCGCTCGGCGCATTGAGCAGCACCGCCCCATCCCGCCCCACCGCCGTAATCACCTCCAGCCTCACCCCAAACCGCCCCGGCAGATAAATCCCCGGCTCGATGCTGAAAACCATCCCTTCTTCCAGCGGCTGCGTGTTCCCGGCCACGATGTACGGGTGCTCGTGGATGGCCAGCCCCAACCCGTGGCCCGTGCGGTGGAGGAAATGCGCCCCCAACCCCGCCTTTTCGATCACCGAGCGCGCCGCCCGGTCCACCGCTTCCGCCGTCACGCCCGGCCGAACCGCCGCGAGCGCCGCCTGCTGGGCATCGTAAACGATCTTGTAAATCCGCCGCGCATCCGGGGCCGCCGGCTCGCCCACCGAGCAGGTCACCGTGATATCGCTGGGATATCCGCCCGGCTCGCGCGTACCGAAATCGAGGATGACGATGTCCCCCTCCTGAACCGCGCGCGAAGCGGTCTCGTGGTGCGGATGCGCGCCGTTGGGCCCCGAGGCGATGATCGTAAACGCGATCGATTGCCCCGGCCCGTTGGCCAGCAGCGCAGCGCGGAGATCCTGATCGATCTGATTCTCGGTCCGGTCCGGCCGGCAGAAAGAGATCGCCTCGCCAATGGTTTTGTCCGCCGCCGCCGCCGCGATCCGCAGCGCCGCCAGCTCGGAGGCATCCTTGCGGATGCGCAGCGGCCGGATGATCGAGCTGGATTTGTGCAGCCGGGCGGCCGGCGCGATGGAGATCAGATCCAGCAGAAACCCCGCCCGCGCCTCTTCATCGAAAGCGATCGACTTCGCCCCCGCCAGCGCATCGGCCAGCGCCGGAAAGTATGTATCGGCATCGCTCCACGAAATCACCGGATGATCCTCCGCCGCGTGAGGCCGAACCTGCGCCACATTCATCGCCGGCACGACCCACCGCGACCCGCCATCCGCCCGCAGCACCAGCGCCAGCAGCCGCTCCCCCGCGTGCCCATGCGTGAACCCGGTAAGGTATTGCAGATCCGGCCCGGGCGTGAGGACCAGTGCGTCGAGTTGCTGATCGGCCAGAGCCCGAAGCGCGCGGGCGAGACGGGGGGGATGGGTGGAGAGCATAGGGTGGGAGTTTAATAGGAGAGATCGGGCGTTGTCGACTGGGGAGTGGGCGGTGGCGCTCCGGTGGCGTAGATATTCCTGTCTGCGGCGGGCGGGTGAGCGGCGTCACTCTTGACCCCGCTTGAACCAGTGCCACCGCGATCTTTCGCCTGCCCGCGTACAATGTGACCGATCGGCCGCCGAAGAACCAGAGTTCGACGCGCGTCTGCAATCGAAAGACATTCTCCTGCCACGGCACCCGCCCGGTGCGAACGCCGGCAATGTGGGCGCGGTTCCAGCGATCGGTCAGAACGCGGGCGGATTTCCGAGACGTTAAGGCGAGAATGTCATCCGATACCTCGATCACCAGGGGGTGCATCAATCTCGTCAAACCGGCCAACTGGAACACCCCCGCTCCCAGTGGAGGCCCACCATGCGCACACCCAGCCCGGCGTCGGAATCCCCATCTCGCAACTCGCAACCCGCAACCCGCAACTCCTTCAATGCCCCAAATGCCCCCCAATGCCCCCGCCCCAACATCCTTCATCCTTCATCCTTCATCCTTCTGCCTTCTGCCGTCTGCCTTCATCCTTCCATCAGCCTTGCTCACCCGTCCGGCCGCATCGATAATCGCCCCCTCATCAACAGGAGCTCCCCCCGTGATCAAAGTGGCCATGATCGGCGCAGGCTCGGTGGTTTTTTCCAAGAATCTCACCGGCGATATCCTCTCCTTCCCCGAGTTCCACGATGCGACTCTCGCGTACATGGATATCGACCGCGAGCGCCTCGAGGTCGGCGCGGCCCTGTGCCGGAAGATGGCCGATGCGATGGGAGCCCGGCCAACGATCGAATCGCACACCGATCGCCGCGCCGCGCTGGCCGGCGCGGATTTCGTCATCAACATGGTGCAGATCGGCGGCTTCGTCTCGACCCTGGTGGATTTCGAAATCCCCCGCACATACGGGCTGAATTTCACCATCGCCGATACCACCGGCCCGGGCGGCCTGTTCCGCGCCCTGCGAACATTTCCGCTGCTCAAGGGGCTCTGCGCGGAGATGGAGGCCGTCTGCCCGCGGGCCGAGCTCCTGAATTATTCCAACCCGATGTCGATGAACATGCAGACCATCGCCCGCACCTCCTGCATCCGCGCGGTGGGGCTGTGCCACAGCGTCCAGGGCACCCTCGAACAGCTCATGCGCTACCTCGGCGAGGACCCGGCCAACATCGCCTTCACCTGCGCCGGCATCAACCACATGGCCTTCTATCTCCAGCTCGAGAAGGATGGCGTCGACCTCTACCCGCGCCTGTTCGAAGCCATGAATACGCGCCCCGATGTGTATGACACCAACAAAGTGCGCTTCGAGCTGATGCGGCGGCTGGGATATTTCGTGACCGAGTCCTCCGAGCACAACGCCGAGTACAGCCCCTGGTTCATCCCGCGCGGCCGCGAGGTGGTGGCGCGGTTCGGCGTGCCGATCGATGAATACCTGCGCCGCTGCGATGCGATCGTCGATGAGTTCGAGAAGGTCAAAGCCTTCGCCCGCTCGCCCGAACCGATCAAGGAAGTTCGCCGCAGCCAGGAGTACGGCTCGACCATCATCCACTCCATGACCACCGGCCGGCCCAGCATCATCTACGGCAACATGCCCAACCGCGGCGCGATCGCCAACCTCCCGGCCGATGCGATCGTCGAAGTCCCCACGCTCGTCGACCGCGCCGGCCTGCGCCTGACCACGGTCGGCGCGCTGCCGCCGGAGCTGATCGGCTACATGCAGCCGCACGTCACCCAGCACGAGCTCTTCATCCGCGCCGCCCTCGAAGGCCGCCGCGACCACGTCTATCAGGCCGCCATGTTCGACCCCCTGACGGCCGCGACATTGACCCTGGAGCAGATCGTCGAGATGTGCGATGAGCTGATCGCCGCCCACGGCTTCGAAGAAGAGGGCGGCTGCCTCCCGCGCCTGGATGCGAAGAAAACCCGTGTGGGCGGATGCGGCAAAACCTTCGGCAGAGTGGACCCGAAAACGTTACGGGCGAGCTGGGATGCGGCGCATTGATCGGCTGAACTTGACTGTGTATAGCATGCCGCTATACAATGGAGCGTGGCATGCCTTCTCCGGTTCGGTTTAATGACATCAGGCGCAAGCTGGAATCCCATGGATGGTATCTCGATCGTATCACCGGCTCCCATCACATTTTCCAACATCCGACCAAAGGGTCACTGTCGATTCCCGTCCATAACAACAAAGTGATGCCCGTTTATGCTAAAAAAGTCGACAAAATATGCGAAGAAGATCCGAAATGAATCCGAGCGGCTCGATCGGCCCTTCGATCGCGCGGTGTTGAAGCGAGCCCGGGAAATCGCTTCTCGATATTCCCTCATTCTCGAGCCCGAGCCACAGGTGGGATATGTCGGTAGCGCGATGGAACTACCGAATGTGTTCGCCGATGGAGCATCGCCGGATCGATGCGTGAAGGAAACTCTGGCGGCGCTGACGGGGGTTGTCGCGCGGATGATCGAGCTTGGGCAGACCCCCCCCGCGCCAGCGCAGCAGTCCGAACAGCGAGACGTTCAATTGAACATTCGAGTCAGCGCGCGGGAGAAGCTGCTGATCGAAAAAGCGGCCAAGGCAAAAGGTTTTACGGGTGTGTCCGAATACCTTCGCAGCGTGGCGGTCGGGGAATAAGCAGCATCATTGCCCCGCCGGCTGCGGAATCCTGTATAGCCCAACGCCCCCCGCCCAAAGCTCCTGCGTCGCCGGATTGAACCGCAGCACCATCGGCTTGCGGTAGGGGATGTTGCCGGTGATTTCATTCCAGTTCGCTCCGCCATCGCGCGTCTTGTACACCCCGCCGCCACTCGCATCGCCCCCCCAGTCGTTATGCGACAGCCAGATCGTCTTCGAATCGCGCGGGTCCGTTTCCAGTCCGACAATCACACTGTTGCCCGCGAACTTCGTCAGTTGCTTCCAGGTCTTGCCGTGATCCGTGCTGCGCCAGAGGTTCTTGCCGGGAGCGTAGACCGCGCCGTCGGCCGCCAGGTGGATGTTGAAAAGCCAGGTCTCATTGCTGAAAACCAGTTGCCAGCTTTCGCCACTGTCTTCGCTGCGGTAGACCCCGCCGCCCGCGCCGCAGCCGGCCCAGAAGAGGCGCTTGGAATCGGTGGGATCGACCGCCAGCCCGAAGAACACCCGCCGGCTGCCGGGTTGTTTAGCCAGATGTTTCCAGGTCTTGCCGCCATCTTCGGATTTGAAAATACCGCCGCCGGCCTTGCCGTCGCTGGGGTCGCCATCCATGCCGAGGTAGACGATCCGCGGGTCCCGCGGATCGACCGCCAGCGCCCGGGGATTGCCCGCGCCCCACATCGTGTTGGCCGAGGGGATGTAATCCGGCAGCCCGGCCGTCGCCACCTGATGGGTCTTGCCGCCATCTTCGCTGATGACGATTCGGCCGGGGTATTTCGCCCACCAGGGGCTGAAAGTCCCGATGATCCGATCCACGCCCTTGTTGTCGCTCACCTGCAATCGCCACGCATGCCCGGCCAGCGCGGGGTCGTACTTGGTCGGCCAGATCTGCCGCCAGTTCTTCCCGTCGTTCTCGGTGACGAACGCCCCCTCATCCATAGCGCAGGCATAGGCGCGCGGGCCGCTGAAGCGAATATCGTAGATGCAGGAGATGTCCGCCCCGCGATTTCGCGCGGCCCAGGTCTTGCCGCCATCTTCGCTCAGGCAGGATCGCCAGTTGGCGCTGATGAAGAGCTCCTTCGGGTTGGTCGGGTTGATGACCAGATTGGTGGGCGCGCTCAAGCCGGTCTTGGCGCTGCCGCCCCCCTGGCCGATGGTCGGGTCGCCTTCCTTGTCGATGCTCATCTGGGAGGAGTCGGCCCAGGTCTTGCCGCCATCATGGGAGGCGTAAAAATTTCCATTCCAGTCGACCGGGCCCGTGGCAAACACATCCAGCGGATTGGCCGGGCTGATGACAACTTCAAGGATCGAGCACTTCTTGCCCAGTCCTTCGGAGACACTGGCCCAGGTCTTGCCGCGGTCGGCCGATCGCCAGATGCCATCGGTGAAGAAGGAGGCATAGATGATGTTGGAATCGCTCGGCGCAACCGCGATATTCGAGCATTTCCGCGGCAGCGCGGGAATCTCGCGCCAGGTTTTGCCCCCATCTTCGCTGATCACCAGGCCGGAGGTTTCGGTGGCCGCCAGCACCAGATTTGAATCCTTCGCCGCGACCGCCACGCTGTAAATGCTCCCCTCGGCCGCCGAGCCGATGTGGATATTGCCGTAGGTGTTGACGGTCTTGTCCTTCGCGAATCCCCGGGCCGTCAGCAGGATCGGCTTATCCGCCGGCGCGGACTTGCCTTCGGGCGAGCGGGTGAGCGCGTAGAAAAACTGCCCCACCTTTGCCACCGATGCCTCGCCCGGAGGCCCGACGGCCGCGCAATCCAGGCGATTGACCAGCGACCAGTCAATCGTCGCCGGCAATGACTTGGCCTGATCCGGGTTCTTCCTGGCATAGTCCGGATCAACAACGAAATCCTCCGCCTTGAGCACCACATCGCGCCATTCAGTGGAAGCGAACAACTCGCGAAGGTTCTTGCTGCGATAGGCTGCGCCGTTCGATAATTTGAGCGTCAGAGTCAAATCGCGGGTTGGATGCCCATCCCCCCTGAACGCGAAACCAAACCCCACGCAATCGGCCAGAGCAATTCCCTTGGGATACTCCAGCCCCAGCCACAATCCGCCGAACCATTGATCGTTCGATTTGCCAAAGCGCACGCGCAGGGCACTGACATCCTCCGCCGCCGCCTGCTTCTCATACGATACCGCCCATTTCTGCCCGCCATCGATGCTCTTGTAAACCTTCCCGGCCGGGCTGGCCGCGTAGACGATCTGGCCGTCGGCCGGGTCAACCGCCACGGCGCGAATGCTCTTGCCCTTCTCGCCGGTGATGCGCAATTCCTTCCGGCCGGTCTTGGGCAGCGTCACCCAATGCTCCCCCGCATCGATGCTCTTGCAGAGTCCACCCTCGGTGGCCGCGTAAACCGTCTGCGGATTGCTCCGATCGACCGCCAGGGAAAAGATCCCATAGTTGGCGATGCCGTTATTGATCATCCGCCAGGATCGGCCATGGTCTTCAGTCTTGTAGACGCCATTCACATCCCCGCCCATGTAAATGACCCCATCCTGAGTCGGGTGATACGCCGCCGCGTAGAAGAACCCGCCGCCGCCCCAGCCGCAGGCGGCCCAATTATCGGCCGGCGGCACCGGCGGCGCGGCATAGGTAATCGGGGCCATCAGGATCAACAGACACGCCAGGCACTCGATATTGCGAGATCGCTTTTGCACTTTTCTCCAGGTTATTCAGATGGGATGAGGTCGCCCACGATTTCAATCCCCGCCCCGCCGCGGGCGGACATTTTCCGGTTCTTCCGGCCGACCCGGCTTGAGTGTGACTTTTTTCAGATGCGCCGACTTGCAGGCCAGCATCAACTGCTTCTCGATCCCCGCCAGGAGCAACTGCTTGAGCTCGTAGAGGTGGGAGGATGAATCGACCAGCACGGTCAGCACGCCGCGGTGCAGGCCTTCGAGCGTGCAGTGTTCGCTGAGCGTCGGCGGCACCAGGGCCAGCCAGGCATCGGCCACCTTGCCGACCTTGGCGTGTTTTTTCTCGATGGTCTGCTTGAAAAAGGAGACGAGCGCCTCGCCCAGGGCCGGAGTCTGCGGCACGCGCACCTGCTTGTGGCGGGCCAGGCGCTGGAGGAGGAGGAAGTCGGGGTTGGGAGTCATGGGGGGAAAAACATAAAACATAAAGACATAAAAGGCTGTCGATTGGCTTTTTCGCTTGATGCCTTCGCGTGTTTAGACACTGAAAAACGGAATCCGGTGAACTTCACAGAGCGCTTCGATCGCTTCTTATGTTTTATGTCTTTATGTTTTTTTCAACTTACTGAAGATTCACCGGCATAATCACATACTGAAAATCAGCGCCGCCCTTGAGCAGGCCGGGGCGGTTGGGCGCGGTCAGTTCCAGGGCGATCTCATCGGTATCCACCACGCGCAGGGCTTCGATCAGGAAGGCGGGGTTGAAGCCGATTTCCACATCGGCGCCTTCGTACTTGGCGGGGAAATTCACGGTGGCTTCGCCCGATTCCGGCGAGCGGCTGGTCAGCACCACGCCCTTCTTGCTGAAGGTCAGGCGCACGCCCTTGGATTCCTCCGTGGTCAGCAGCGAGGCCAGGCGAATCTTGGCGAGGAAGTCGGCCGTCGAGGCGGTCATCTTCTTGTCGCAATCGCGCGGGATCACATCTTCAAAAGGCGGGAACTGCCCCTCGACCAGGCTGCTGGTGAGCGTGGCGTTGGAGGTGTGGAGCAGGATCTGATTCTCTTTGATCTGGAAACCGACCGCTTCCTCGGGATCATCGATGAGCTTTTCGATGAGGGTCAAAGCCTTCGAAGGCACGATCGCCTTGGCGCCTTCCTTGCCGAGCGAATCGCTGATCAGTTCACCCTTGGCCTGGGCCAGACGCCGGCCATCGGTCGCCACCAGGATGATCTTCTTCCCCTTGGGCATCAGCAGTACGCCATTGAATGCGTAGCGGCTGGATTCCTTGGCGGCCGCGAAGAGCGTCTGGCCGATGAGCTGCTTGAGTAGCCCGCCCTGGATCTGGAACTGCGGCTCGCCTTCGAAATCGGGCACTGGCGGGAACTCGCTGACCGGCTGCGTAAAAATCTTGAACTGTGAATCCGAGCCCTTGATGATCGCGGTGTCGCCGGCGATTTCGATGGAGATCGTATCATCCACCGATTCGCGGACGATGTCGCGAATCTTGTCGGCCGGCACCAGGGCCTCGCCGGGCTGATCGATCTGCACCTGGTGATCGGTGTAGCGGATGGCGACTTCGAGATCGGTTGCGGCCACGGTCAGGGATTTTTCCAGGGCCGAGAGCTTGACGCACTGGAGGGCCGGCTTGGGCGTGCGCGAGGCGACGACGGTGGATGCGACGGTGAGGGCTTCGAGCAGGGCGCCGCGGTTGCAGATCACTTTCATGGGACGAGCCTTTCCTGTTTTTCTTCAGGTTGCGTTTATATCCGCGGCCGGGCGGGACAAAAAAGCGTAACGGTCGCCCATTGGCCGAAGATCGCCTAATGTACAGCCATCTCCTGTAGATCAAAAGTCTTTAACTCATATTCGTGGTGGTATCGCCTGGCGTATTGTGGATAAAATTGGCGTGATTCAAACAAGTGCTGGCAGATAATGGGGTTATATTGGAACTTATCGGACTCTGAATGTTGATGGGTTGTTGGCGGGATTGATGCGCGGGGTCCGCAGCGCGGGTTGGGCGCATCAGGCGAGGGCTTTTGGAGAGGCGCGGATGTCGTGGGCGGGGTGTTTGGTTATCGGCCTCGCGCCAGGGTCGGACAGTTTGTCCACGGCCGGTCCCAAGGGGCTGGCGCGGCGGGTGGGGTGTGGATAACGGAGAACGGTTGGGATGGGGTGGGGATGGAATGTGAATGGGATGGCGCGGCCTGCTTTTGTGGTGCAGGTTTGTGGTGCGGGCGTCTCGCCTGCTGAGATTTCCGTAGGCGGGGGAATTAGAGAGTGGCGGCTGCTTGCACGGGCGGGACGCCCGTGTCACTGTTGAGGTTGCATGAGATGGGTCATCCGAGTCCTGGCGTATGTTTGGGCGCTGCCGACGACTTCGGTCGGGCTGGCGGCGGCGGGGCTGGCGCTGGCGACGGGTGGGAAGGCGCGGTGGGTGATGGGGGTGATCGAAGTTCATGGGGGCTTCGCGACCTGGGCGCTGATGCGGGTGGTGCCGATGAAAGGCGGGGCGACGGCGATGACTCTGGGGCATGTGGTCATCGGCCGGGATGTGGAGGGATTGGAGTGGAGCAGGGCGCACGAGCGGATCCATGTGAAGCAGTGCGAGTGCTGGGGGCCTTTTTTCTTCCCGGCCTATCTCGGGGCCTCGGCGATTTGCTGGTTGAGGGGGAAGGATGCGTATCGAGATAATCCGTTTGAGGTGGAGGCGTATTCGAAGAGTTGAGCGATTTCGCGAACGGTGTCGCAGTCATTCCGCCTCGTCATTCTGAGGGAGCTTCAAGCGGCCGAGGAATCTGGCCTCAAGGTATTGGTTGTCTCTCGAAGGGAACGGCCCAGGAAGAATCGGCTAGCCCGCATTTCTCACCATCGCTCAGATTTTCTGCCGCTCCAGGCGTAGCGCCACGGCCTTTCTGCTGGTAATTCTGCGACTTATCACGAGAAGCGGAACCCCAACAGAAAGAGCCGTGAC
>JBBRTW010000151.1:0-14516 GCA_038244055.1 Tepidisphaerales bacterium
ACGATCCGCTGGCGCTGGCGGGGGCGGCCAGGCGGCTAATGGATGAGCCGGGGCTCCGCCGGCAACTGGCGGCTGCGGCGCGGCGAAGGGCGGTCAGCGAGTTCGACCACCGCATCATGGCGCGGCGCAGCCTGGCGGCCTACGAGCGGGTTCTGGTCCGGGAACGGCGCGAGGAGTCAACCTGGTCGCTCGCCAAGCCGATGCTCAAGCTGTGGGCTCCCGCCCCGGCGTTCCGGCGGCGGCTGCTTGCGGAGCCAATGGGTCCGCAGGCGACGTTTGCGGCGTAGGGTAGTAGGCAGTCAGCAGTAGGCGGTAGGCCGTAGTGACTTTACCGCATTGTCCGATGCCACTATTCATCTCCTGTATTGTCAGAGCCCGCATAGCGATCATTGGAAGGCTGGAAGTCGGACTTGATGAATGTGTTGCACTTGTGCGCGGGGAATATGTACGGCGGCGTTGAGCGCCTGCTGGTGACATTGGCGCGTCTGCGCGGGGTGGGGCGCATGCGGCCGGTGTTCGCGCCATGCTTTGAAGGGCAACTGTCGGCCGAGCTGCGCGAGGCGGGGGCGGGGGTTCATCTGCTGGGAGCGGTGCGGGCATCGCGGCCATGGACCGTCTGGCTGGCGCGGCGGCGGCTTTCGAAATTACTCAAGGCGAATCGGTTTGATCTGGTGGTGGCGCATGCGTGCTGGCCGCTGGCGATGTTTGGAAAAGCGGTTGGGGGATTCCGGCGCGAGGGAAGGCGACTGCCTCTGGTGCTGTGGGCGCACGATATTTTGAAGAACGACAATTGGATCGAGACGCGGGCGGCGAAGATCGGGGTGGATCTGGTACTGGCCAACAGCAGGGCGACGGCCGAATCGGTGAAGAGCGTGTTCCCGAAGGCGCGGACGCAGTGGGAGTACCTGCCCGTGGCCGCGCCGGAGATCGGTGATAAGGCAAAGGCGCGGGCCGATGTCCGCGCGGAGTTGAAAACGCCGGCGGAAGCGGCCGTGATCGTATGCGCCAGCCGACTCGAACGGTGGAAGGGACACGCGGTATTGATTGAAGCGCTGGGCCAACTAACGAACTCACCCAATTGGGAATGCTGGATCGCCGGCGGGGCGCAGCGGCCACATGAGCACGAGTATTTGCTCGAATTGCGGGCATCGGCCGATCGCCTGGGGATCGGGCAGCGCGTGAAATTCCTCGGGCAGCGGAAAGACATTCCCCATGTGCTGGCGGCGGCGGATATTCATTGCCAGCCGAACACGGGGCCGGAGCCATTTGGAATCGCATTCGTCGAAGCGATGTACGCGGGTCTGCCCATCGTAACCAGCGCAATCGGCGGGGCGCTGGAGTTGATCGATCAATCGGCGGGTGTGCTGGTGAATCCTGGAGACGTTGCGGGACTGACCGAATCGCTTCGAGAACTCATCGACAACCCTGCACGGCGCAACTCGCTCGGATATGGCGGGATGGCGCGAGCCAGGGCGCTCTGCGATCCGGAGACGGTGATGGCCCGCCTGGAATCGACCCTTGCCAGCGCGATGGAAACTGAATCCAATTTAACCAAAGCCCGGGGAGCGGAGGTCGCGGCCGCGTGACACCCAGCGAAAACAAAACCGCCACCCCGGATCGATCGAGCCTCGCCAGGCCGGTGCTGAACTACGCGCCGCCGGTGAAACGACTGCCGAGCTCGCGCTGGGTTGAGGGGTTCTTCATTTTCCAGATGATCGCGCAGGTGGCCCTGATGATGCCGGGGCTTGGGACAGCGCGGGTTCCGGTGCGCGTCGCGGCGTTTGGCGCGAGCATTCTCCTGCTGATGATCCTGCCGCCGCGAAACCGCAAGCATCCGGCCGCCTGGATCGCGGCCGCCATCGTCGCGCTGCTGGCGCTGGCGGTGATTCATCCGCTGACCAACACGCTGATGGCGGGGGTGGCGCAGGCATTCATGTATGCCGCGATTCTCGCGCCGCTCTGGTGGGTGCCGGGATGCCGGATCGATGAGCGCGGGCTGCGGCGGATCGTGTTTCTGCTCTGGGGTTTCAACGCCCTCAACGCGCTGGTGGGCGTGATTCAAGTGACCTTCCCGGGGGCGCTGACGCCCGAAGTATCCACGGTCGTCTCGGGACAGGGGGACTGGTACGTCGAGGATATGAAGATCACGCTGGCCAGCGGGGCGCGCGTCTTCAGGCCGATGGGCTTGTCGGATTATCCCGGCGGGGCCGCCAGCGCAGGCTTTTATGCCGTTCTGCTCGGGCTGGGGTTGTGGGCGGGCGAGAAGAATCCGTGGCTCAAGATCGCCTACATCGCGTCGCTGCCGATGGCGCTGTTCGTGATTTACCTGTCTCAGGTGCGCAGCGTGCTGGTGATGACGGGGCTCTGCGCGTTCGCGTTCCTGGGGATCATGATGCTGCGGGGCGAGTTGCAGCGTGTCATCGGGCTGGCCACCGCGCTGGTGGCCGTCATCGCGCTCAGTTTCGCGTGGGCGGTGTGGGTCGGCGGCGACACGGTAACCAAGCGCCTCTCCAGCCTGATCGATGACAAGCCGGGGGATGTCTACTACAGCAATCGCGGGCATTTTCTGGAAGACACGGTGACTAAGCTCGTGCCTAAGTACCCGCTGGGCGCGGGGCTGGGGCGCTGGGGAATGATGTACTACTACTTCGCCAACAAGGGCGACCGCGAGCGCGGGGAAATCTGGGCGGAAATCCAGTGGACGGGATGGGTGCTCGATGGCGGCATCCCGCTGGTGCTGCTCTATTGCGGCGCGATGGGGGCGGCCTTCTGGGTTGCGGGGAAGGCGGCCATGGACCCGCAGCGGCCGGCCGTGGCGATCCTGGCCGCAATGGTCTTTGCCTACAATGTGGCGACATTGGCGATGACGTTCAATTACCCGGTTTTCATCGGGCAGAGCGGGCTGGAATTCTGGATTCTCAATGCCTGTTTGTTCGCGACCTGGATTGGTTCGCGCCGGGCCTACTACATCATCGGCCCCGCGCCGACAGCCCCGGCCGACAAGCCCGCATCCGCCCCGCGCATGGCCTATGCCTGGGAGACCAACTGATGACTCCCTGGCTCCTGGTCAGCGGTGATTTCGTCAAAACCGGCGGCATGGACCGCGCCAACTACGCCCTGGCGCGATACCTGGCCGGGCGCGGGCAGGAAGTTCACCTGGTTGCCCATCGCGCGGATGAGGACCTGCTGCGGATGGACAACGTCACCCTGCACGCGGCCCGCAAGCCGCTGAATTCGTATTACCTTGGCCGGCGCTGGATCGATCGGCTGGGCCGGCAATGGGCGGCCAAAATCGCAGCGCGGGGCGGGCGGGTGATCGTCAACGGCGGCAACTGCCAGTGGGCCGATGTCAACTGGGTTCACTACGTTCACGCGGCCTATCGCCCGGAGACGGCGGGGTCGCGCGTGAAGCGATGGGTGGCCGGCTGGAAGCGGCGGGCGTTTTTGAACGAGGAGCGAACGGCGCTGCGCGAGGCGAGGGTGGTTATCGCCAATTCGCTTCGCACGCAGGAGGATGTGGTGCGGACGGTGGGTGTGCATGAGGATCGCGTCAAGACGGTCTATCTCGGCACGGACCCGGCCGATATTCGCCCGGCATCGGCTGCCGAACGGGCCGCGACGCGGGCGCTGGTGGGCTGGCCGGTCGATGGCGCGGTGGCGATTTTCGTCGGCGCTCTGGGAGATCGGCGGAAAAATTTCGATACGGTGCTGTCGGCCTGGCAACTTCTCAATGGCCGGGGGATGGACTGCACGCTGGCGGTGGTGGGCCAAGGGGCGGAATTGCCCGCCTGGCAGGCGCGGGCGGCCGAGGCGGGACTGGCAGGAAAAATCCATTTCATGGGATTTCGCAAGGATGCCGCGGCGCTAATCCGGGCGGCGGATGTGATGGTCGCTCCAGCCCGCTACGAACCTTACGGGCTGAGCGTCCACGAAGCCCTTTGCAGCGGCATCCCGGCCATCGTCAGCGCGTGCAGCGGCGTTTGCGAGCGTTTTCCTCTGGAGTTACGGGACCTTGTGGTACATGATGAGGGCCATGCCGAGCAACTGGCCGGCCGGGTGATGGCCTGGTGGGGCTCAAGGCAGCGCTGCCGGGCGGTGATGTTGGGCGTATCGCAATCGCTACGGCAGCGGACCTGGGACAAGATGGCGGAGGAGATGGTGCGAGTGATTGAGTCCGCGGGCGGGCAGAACGACCGCCCGGCGATGAAGATGAGCGCGTGATGTCGGATAACCCGGTAAATCCTGACCCTTGAAGGTCCGACATAAGAGAAGTGAGCAACGCCATGTCGAGTTTGAGTGACACCCCGCTGGCCGATCCCCCCACCACGGGGACCGGTCAAAGCACAGCCGGAGAGATGCCGGCGGGGATTGTCGCGCCCGCGATTACCAAAACTCTGCCCGTAACCCGCGTGGAAGCCCGCAAGGGGTGGATCGGGCTGAACTGGCGGGAATTCTGGCAATATCGCGACCTGCTCTGGTTCCTGGCCTCGCGGGATATTAAGGTCCGATACAAGCAGACGGCGCTGGGCGTCGCCTGGGCGGTGATCCAGCCGGTCGTCGAGACGCTGATCTTCTTTTTCTTCTTCCATCAACTGGGTGGGATCAATTCCGATGGCCCAAATTATGTGGTGTTCGCTTTCGCGGCGATGCTGATCTGGAAGCTCTTTGAAAGCGCGCTGACCCAGGCGAGCAACAGCCTGGTCTCGAATCAACAGTTACTCACCAAGGTATATTTCCCAAGACTCATCATTCCCGTCTCGGCCGTATTGAGCGGGCTGATGGATTTCTTCATCTCGGCGGTCCTGCTGATCCCGCTGATGATCTGGTTTAAGACAGTCCCAGATCCGCTGGCATTACTGACGGTACCGCTATTCATCATCTGGGCGTTGCTGGCGGCGCTGGCGGTGGGGTTATGGCTCAGCGCGCTGAATGTGCAGTACCGGGATGTGCGCTATCTCGTGCCCTTTCTCATCCGCATCTGGTTCTTCCTGACACCCGTGATCTACCCGGCCAGCAAAGTGCCGGCGCAGTGGCGTCTGCTCTACGGCTTGAACCCGATGGCGGGCGTGGTGACGGGATTCCGCTGGGCGCTGCTTGGCGCTTCGGGCGTCGATCCATCGGACTCGCCTGGGCCGATGATCTGGGTCTCGGTAGCGATGACCGCGATCCTGCTGGTCGGCGGGATGTATTACTTCAGGCGGATGGAAAAGACTTTTGCGGATGTGGTTTGAGGGAAGTAGTCAGTAGTCAGTAGTTAGTAGTCAGTAGGAAGAGAAATGCCGTGAAGTAGGCAAAGTTGAGTATCGTGCGGGTGGGAATAAACGACGACAAACGGGTGGAGCGGTTTAGCTGGTAAAAATGATGAGTGCAGATGTTTCCATCCGAGTTGCAGGCCTGAGCAAGCGATATCGCGTTGCGGATCGCGAGCATTACTACACGATGCGCGATGCCATCGTGAAGGCGATCACCGCGCCGCTGCGGCTGGTCTCGGGATTGATGGGACGCAAAGGAAGCGCCAATGGGGGTACGCACGATTTCTGGGCTTTGCGCGATGTTTCATTCGAACTCCGGCGCGGCGAGGTGCTGGGAATCATTGGCCGAAATGGGGCGGGAAAAAGCACGCTCTTAAAACTGCTCTCGCGCATCACCGAGCCGACCAGCGGCTACGCGGATATTTATGGCCGGGTTGGAAGCCTTCTTGAAGTCGGCACCGGTTTCCACCAGGAACTCTCCGGCCGCGAGAACATTTACATGAGCGGCGCGCTGCTGGGGATGAACAAGGCCGAGATCGACCGCAAATTCGATGAGATCGTCGCCTTCAGCGAGATCGAGGAATTCATCGATACGCCCGTCAAGCGCTACAGCAGCGGCATGTACACGCGCCTGGCGTTCGCGGTGGCGGCGCATCTGGAGCCGGAGATTCTCATCGTCGATGAAGTGCTGGCGGTGGGCGATGCTTCATTCCAGAAGAAGTGCCTGGGGAAGATGGGCGAAGTCGCGCAGCATGGGCGGACGGTGCTTTTCGTCAGCCACAATATGGCGGCAGTGCAATCGCTCTGCAAAACGGGTTTGATGCTCAACCATGGCCGGGTGCAGCAGGTCGGCCCGGTGGAGAGCGTCGTGCAGTCGTACCTGAAGACTTCTTCGGAACTCGAGGCCAGCCCGCTCGAGCAGCGCAAGGATCGCAAGGGCGATGGCAGCGTGCGCCTGACCGCGGTGAAGATCGAGTCGGCCGAGGGCGGGATGATCTGCTGCGGAAGCCGCTTGAAGGTGACTTTGAGCTATGAGGCGGATCGGGTGCTGCGCAATCCGCGCTTCGTGGTGACCGTGAGCGATCTGACCAACACGGGCATTTTCATGCTCGATACCGATGCGGTCGGCGGGCTGCCGGAAACGCTGCCGGCCAAGGGAAGCCTCACCTGCATCACCGATCCGATCCGCATCACGCCGGGGCGCTGCTATGTGAACCTGGGCGTATCGAAATCGGGCGGCATATCGGATCTGGTGGAATGCGCGGCCTATTTCGACGTTGAAAGCGAAAATCTGTATGGCCACGGCACGATTCCCGAGCGGCAATTTGTCATGTGCGTGATCGATCAGAAGTGGACGGTGAATTGAAGGCGATTGGAAGAGGAATAAACGCGCCGGGCGCGGCGACTGTTGAGCGGCGGCGCGATGAAGTGAAGGACCGAGCCCATCGGGCATGAAGCGATGACGACGTTGACGTACGAATCCGGTTGCAGCAACAACGGCCCGCGGGCCGCGGGGGTTGGCCCGCGCCTCGCCCTGGGGCCGACCGGCAAATCGGCCGTGCGTCTGCAGCGTGTGGCGATCGTCCTGCCGGTCTACAACGGCGAGGGGCTGCTGCACCTGGCGATCGATTCGATCCTGGCGCAGTCCTACACCGACTACGAGTTGATCATCTGCGACAACGCCTCGACCGACCGCACGCAGGAAATCTGCCGCGAATACGCCGCCCGCGATTCGCGCATCCGCTACCATCGCAACCCGGCCAACATCGGGGCGGCGCGGAACTTCAACCGCACTTTCGAATTGTCGCGCTCGCCCTACTTCAAGTGGATGGCCCACGATGATGTGGTGCTGCCGACGATGATCGCCCAGTGCGTCGAGGCGCTGGACCGCAATCGCGAGGTCGTCGCCTGCACCGTGCGCCGGCGCTACATGACTTACGAAGGCCGCGTCCGCACCGAAGACCCGGCCGAGGATTTCCACAACCTGACGCTGCCGCAGATTTTCCGGGTGGATGGATCGCGTTTCCCGGCCTACATGATGGGCGTGATGCGGCGCGAGGCGCTGCTGCACACGCGGCTGATGGATACGTATGTGGCTTCCGAGGTCGTCTTCGTCGTGGAGCTGCGCTTGCAGGGGCAGTTGTGGCAATTGCCCGAGGAACTGCACTATCAGCGCCTGCCCGATGAATCGCGGCACCGGGCCGTCCGCAAGAGCCACCGCGGCGAGGCGATCTTTCTCGATCCGCTCAACGCGACCCGGCGCTTTCTCGTGCCGCCGGGAATCAAGCTCCTGCTGGAAAAGGCCAATGCGATTTTACGGGCGCCGATACGGCCGAGCCGAAAGGGGCGGCACATGCTCGATTTGATGGAATACATCGTGAGCAAAGTCCCGCGCGTGCTCAATCCGTGGGAGATGATTCGCTACGTCACCCGCAATTTCCACTGGGCCACCGAACGATTGAGCGAATCCGAACAGGCCGCGGCGCTGGGGCGATCGACCCGCGCCGGAGGAAGGGCTGGATCATGAGCGGCAATACACTGGTTTCACACGCGCCCCAATGCCGCTTCTGCGGGCATGGACTTTCGCACACCTTCGCCGATCTGGGCAGCTCGCCGCTCTGCCAGCGGCATGTCACGCCGGAGGATTGGAACAAGGTCGAGCCGTTTTATCCGCTCTGCGCGTGGGTCTGCGAGCGATGCTTTCTGGTGCAGCTCGATGAGTACGTCAGCCCTTCGGAGATTTTCAACGACTACGCGTATTTCTCATCGTTCTCGACTTCGTGGTTGGAGCATGCCAGGGCGTACACCGAAAAGATGATCGACATGCTCGGGCTGGGATCGGAGAGCCGCGTGGTGGAGTTGGCGAGCAACGATGGCTACCTGCTGCAGTATTTCGCGGCCAGGGGCGTCGGCGTTTTGGGCGTGGAGCCGGCCGCCAATGTGGCCGAGGCGGCAATCGCCAAGGGGATCGAGACGGTGGTGAAATTCTTTGGCGTGCAGACGGCACGCGAGCTGCGCGATTCGCATGGCCCGGCCGATCTGCTGCTGGGGAACAATGTCTTGGCGCATGTGCCGAATCTCAACGATTTTGTGGCGGGGATGAAGATCCTGCTGGCCGAGCGCGGCGTCATCACGATGGAGTTCCCGCACCTGGTGCAACTGATGACCCACAATCAGTTCGACACGATCTATCACGAGCATTTTTCGTATCTTTCGTTCACGACGGTCGAGAAGGTCTTCGCCCATCATGGGATCACGCTTTTCGATGTCGAAGAGCTCGGAACGCACGGTGGGTCGCTGCGAATCTTCGGCCGGCATGCCGCGGACACGACCCGGCCGGTCACCGCGCGGGTGGCGGGGTTGAAGAAGCGCGAGGAGGCGTTCGGCATCACGCGGATGGAGACTTATGCCGGTTTCCAGGAGCGCGTGAAGGCGGCCAAGCGCACGCTGCTGAGCTTCCTGATCGATGCGAAGAACGCGGGCAAATCGATCGCCGGCTACGGCGCGCCGGGCAAGGGCAACACGCTCCTGAACTACTGCGGCATCCGCACCGATTTCGTGGACTACACGGTGGACCGCAATCCCAAGAAGCAGGGAAACTTTCTGCCGGGCACGCGCATTCCGATCCGGCATCCGGATCACATCACGGAAACAAAGCCGGATTTCATCCTCATCCTGCCGTGGAATTTGAAGGATGAAATCGCGAAACAGATGGCGTATGTGAGGGAGTGGGGCTGCAAGTTCGTCGTGCCGATCCCCGAGGTGAGCGTTTTTTGATGGCTGCCCCGGAATTCGCCACAGAGGACACAGAGGACACAGAGGACACAGAGAGAACAGAGGAGAAACAGAGAAGGAAAGCCTGGGTTGACGAGAAAAAGCAAATGGATTTTGGATTTGAAACAATTTCGACTGGATTGCCGGCGTGGTGTGAGGGCCGGCGCGTGGGCACTCATTTGAATCTTCTCCGCGCCCTCTGTGTCTCTGTGGCGAATTCTTCGTCCATGCAAAAGGAGGGCGCATGAAAGTTGTCTTGTTTTGCGGCGGGTTGGGGTTGCGCATCCGCGAGGCGGGCGACAGCATTCCCAAGCCCATGGTGCCCATCGGATACCGGCCGATCTTGTGGCATCTGATGCGCTATTATGCCCATTACGGCCATCGCGAGTTCATCCTCTGCCTCGGCCACCGCGGCGATGCGATCAAGCGATACTTCCTCGAGTACGAGGAGTGCATTTCCAACGATTTCGTGCTCTCCGATGGCGGCAAATCGGTGCGCCTGCTTTCGAGCGACACCGACAACTGGACCATCACTTTCGTCGATACCGGCGCGGAGGCTTCGGTCGGCCAGCGCCTGCGGGCGGTGCGGCAGCACCTGGCCGGCGATGAATGGTTCCTGGCCAATTACGCGGATAATCTTTCCGATGTGCCCCTGCCCAAAGTGATCGAGCACGCCCAGTCGCGCGGCAAGCTGGCCACCTTCGTCAGCGTGCGCCCGAGCCAGACCTTCCACGTCGTTCACACCGACCCGACCTCGGCCGATGTCAAAGCCATCTCGGCCGTCACCGCCTCGGACATCTGGATGAACGGCGGCTTCTTCGTCCTCAAGAGCGGCATTTTCGAATACCTCCACGAAGGCGAAGAGCTCGTCGTCGAGTGCTTCCAGCGCCTGATCGAGAAACAGCAGCTCACCACCTACCGCCACGATGGATTCTGGCATGCGATGGATACATTCAAGGAAAAGACGGCTCTGGAGGATTTGTTCTCGCGCGGAAGAGCGCCATGGGAAGTATGGCGCGATGCGCGCGGGGCGGGGAAGACGATGAGGCAATGAGTGAGTGAGACGATGAGACGATGAGACGATGGGACGATGAGACAGTGAGACAATGAGACAATGGGATGATAGAGCGATAGATCATGGCGCAAAGCGCTGTGACCATTCAACGATTTCCAATTGGCAATCCATCTGAACCCCGAACCCCGAACCCCGAACCCCGAACCCCGAACCCCGAACCCTGAACCCTGAACCCTGAACCCTGAACCCTGAACCCAACCCTGAACCCTGAACCCTTGCTCAACTTCGCCTTCCAATCTCCCGCCCCCCTGCATGTGCTCTGCCTTGGAGCGCACAGTGATGACATTGAGATCGGTTGCGGCGGAACGCTCTTGCGCCTGATCCAGCAGAAGAAAGTCGCGCGGGTCGATTGGGTGGTCTTCTCGTCCAACGCCGTGCGAGTTAAGGAGGCCGGCCGGGGCGCGGAGTTGTTTCTCCAGGGCCTCGATCAGCGCGGCGTGGAGATGTACACGTTCGCCGATGGGTTTTTCCCCTATGTCGGGGCCGATGTGAAAACGGCCTTTGAAGCCCTCAAGAAGCGCATGAATCCCGATCTGATCTTCACCCACCACAAAGACGATCTTCATCAGGATCATCGCCTCCTGTCGGAATTGACCTGGAACACCTTCCGCAATCACACGATCATGGAATACGAAATTCCCAAGTACGATGGCAATCCGTTTTCGCCGAATACTTATGTGACGCTGGATGAATCGATCTGCCGCAAAAAAGTCGATCACCTGATGGCCGCCTTTGAATCGCAGGCCAGCAAAGGGTGGTTCACGCCGGATACATTCATGGCCACCTTACGCCTGCGCGGAGTGGAGTGCGCCTCGCCGACGCGGTTTGCCGAAGCGTTTGTGTGTCGGAAAGTGGTTGTTTGAGGGTTAGTTGTTAGTTGTCAGTTGTTAGTTGTTAGTTGTCAGTTGTTAGTTGTCAGTTGTCAGTTGTTAGTTGTTAGTTGCTAGTTGCTAGTTGTTTGCGATTGACCGGGAGTGATAGGATTTGCCGAATTCCTCAGCAGACATGGCTGTGATTTCCTCCTCACTTCTAACTTCTAACTTCTAACTACCAACTACCGACTACCGACTACCAACTACCAACTACCAACTACTGTCAGAAGGTGACACTTATGCGCGTGCTTGTGACTGGACATCTTGGCTACATCGGAAGCGTCCTCACTCCCATGCTCCTGGCCGAGGGGCATGAAGTCGTCGGGCTCGATTCCGATCTCTACCGCCGCTGCACTTTTCTCGAGCGCCTGGCGCAGGTGCCGACCCTTTGCAAGGATCTTCGCGATATCGAAGCCGCCGATGTGAAGGGCTTTGATGCGGTCATGCATCTGGCCGCCCTTTCCAACGATCCTCTGGGCAATCTCAATCCCGGCCTGACCGAAGACATCAACTGGAAATCCTCCGTTCGCCTGGCCGAGCTCGCCAAGGCGGCCGGCGTGCGTCGATTCATCTTCTCCTCCTCCTGCTCCACCTACGGCAAGGCCGGCGATGAATTCCTCACCGAGTCGGCCGATTTCAACCCCGTCACTCCCTACGGCCAGACCAAGGTCTACGTCGAGCGCGACGTCGCCGCTCTGGCCGATCGCGATTTCATTCCCACCTACCTTCGCAACGCCACGGCTTACGGCGTCTCGCCGCGCCTGCGCTTCGATCTGGTGCTCAACAATCTCGTCGCCTACGCCATGGCGACCGGCCAGGTGCTCATCAAATCCGATGGCACTCCCTGGCGGCCGCTCGTGCATATCGCGGATATCTCGCAGGCCTTCATCTCCGTCCTGAGAACGCCCGAAGAACTCGTTTACAACCAGGCCTTCAATATTGGGCAGACCTCCGAGAATCATCGCGTGCGCGATCTGGCCGAGATCGTCGCCCGCACCGTCCCGAACTGCAAAGTCGAATACGCCCCCGGCGGCTCGCCGGATCTGCGCTGCTATCGCGTCAACTGCGACAAGGCCGCCAAGACCCTCGTCGATTTCCGCCCACAGTGGAATGCCGTCAAAGGGGCGGCCGAGCTTTATGAAACCTACAAGAAAGTCGGCGTGAAAGTGGAGGATTTCGAAGGCCCGAAATTCCAGCGCATCGCCCATATCCGCAAGCTGCTCGCGGAGGGAATCCTCGATGATACCCTGCGCTTCGTCCCGGCCGGGCGGAGGATGGCCCATGCGGTTCATTGAAACGCCCCTGACAAACGCCTTCATCATCGACCCGCAGCTCTTCGAGGACTCGCGCGGCTTCTTCACGCGCACCTTCTCGCAGGCCGAGATGATCGAGCACGGCTGCAACCCGATCGTCCACGAATGCAACGTCTCCTTCAACCATCGCGCCGGCACGCTGCGCGGGATGCACTTTCAAGTCGAGCCCTACGCCCAATCCAAACTCGTCCGCTGCACCGCCGGCGCGATCTGGGATTGCATCATCGATCTCCGCCCGCCATCAGCCACTTTCAAGCAGTGGTACGGCGCGGAGCTTTCCGCGCGGAATCATAAGCTGCTCTACATTCCCGAAGGTTTCGCCCACGGCTTCATCACGCTCGCGGATCACACCGAGGTTTTCTACCAGATGGGCAACATCTACCACCCCGCCAGTTCACGCGGCCTGCGCTGGAACGACCCGACCTTCGCCATCGAGTGGCCCATGCAGCCGACCGTGATCCACGACCGCGATGCGGGCTACGCGGATTTCACGCATGAAAAGATGTGATTGAATCAAATGAAATGGCGCGCTAGTGCGGCATTGCATCGCGATAGGAGGACCGTCATGCTGAGCGTAGCGAAGCACCTTGCTTCGAATATCAGGGCCAGCCGCCTCGGTGGAACGGGCCATGAAGCATCAGCCAGATCCTTCGCAAGCTCAGGATGACCAAGACAAGTCCCCGCCATCGTCTACCCACCCATGCCCTCGATACCCGATCCATCTTCCGCCCTCGGCCCGGTGATGCACCATCTCATCGCCGATCTCTTCCCGATCTGCCGCTCCATCACCGGCGACGGCGTCCGCCAGACACTCCGCGCGCTTCGAGCCATCGCCCCGCTCGAGCTCCGCGAAGTCCCCTCCGGCACGCCAGTCTTCGACTGGACCGTTCCCGATGAATGGAACGTCCGCGAAGCTTATATCGCCGAAGCCTCCACCGGCCGGCGCATTATCGATTTCAAAAACCACTCCCTCCACCTCGTCAGCTACAGCATTCCCATCCGCCAGCGCATGACTTTCGCGCAGCTTAAACCCCATCTCCATTCCCTGCCGGCCCAGCCCGATCTGATCCCCTATCGCACCTCCTACTACAAACCCACCTGGGGATTCTGCCTCTCGCACCACCAACTCCAGTCCCTCCCCGATGTCGAGTACGAAGTCGTCATCGATTCCACGCTCTCCCCCGGCCACCTCACCTACGGCGAACATTTTCTACCGGGCGAGTCCACCGATGAATTCCTCTTCTCCGCCCACTGCTGCCACCCCTCGCTGGCCAACGACAATCTCTCCGGCATCGTTCTCCAGGCCTTCCTCGCCCGCGAGCTCGCCCGCCGGCCCAGCCGCCGGCACTCCTTCCGCTTCGTCTGGGCCCCGGGCACCATCGGCGCGATCGCATGGCTGGCGCGCAATGAACAATCGGCCGCGCGCATCACGCATGGGCTGATCCTCTCCTGCCTCGGCGATGGCCGGGCGTTTACTTACAAACGATCGCGCCAGGGCAACGCCCCCATCGACCGGGCGGTTGAAGAGGCTCTTCAATCCGCCCCCGCGCCCGCCCGCCTCATCGATTTTTCACCCTACGGTTATGATGAGCGGCAATATTGCTCCCCCGGCTTCAATCTCCCGGTCGGCCTGCTCATGAATAGCCAATACGGACAATTCCCGGAGTATCACACGTCGGCGGATGATCTCACTCTCGTCCGCCCCGATGCACTGGCCGATTCCCTTGCGATGATTTTGAATATCATCGATCGCATTGAGAATTCCCCCGCCGATGCGACATCATCAAACATCCTCACGCCCCCAGCCAATTCGATTCCATCTCTTCTCGCCGACTCACCCGCCGACACTCACCGCATCTACCTCAATCTCAACCCCAAATGCGAGCCCCAGCTCGGCCGGCGCGGCCTCTACGCAACCGTCGGCGGCCAAACCCACCCGCGCGAATTTGAGCTGGCCATGCTCTGGGTCCTCAACCAATCCGATGGCTTAAACTCCATCGCCGATGTCGCCGCCCGCGCCAAACTGCCCATCGATATCATCCGCGCCGCCGCCAATGCGCTTCTCGATCACCATCTACTCTGCGAGGTCACTCCCTGATGTCCGACAGCTCCACCACATCCAACCTCCCCCTCGCCGGCCGGGTTGCGCTCGTCACCGGCGCGGGCAGCGGCATCGGCCGGGCCATCGCGGTCGAGCTCTCGCGCCTCGGCGCAACCCTCTGCCTCGCCG
>JBBRTW010000152.1:0-14515 GCA_038244055.1 Tepidisphaerales bacterium
ATGCCGGCGAGGAGATCATCCCGCTGATCCGCCGGTTTCTCGATTCGCATCCATCGGTACAGCCCGCATGACACCCGCCGCCACGATCAACATCGCCTCGCATCTGGCGGTGATGGCGCGCCGGCAGCCCGATGCGCCGGCGGTGATCGAGATCATCAGCGGGGCGGGTGCGCCGATTCGCGATATCCGCCGAACCTGCGGCGAACTCGACCGCGCCAGCGACTGCATTGCGCGGGGGCTGGCGGCCATCGGCATCCGGCGCGGGATGCGGGTTGCGCTGTGCGTCCGGCCGGGGTTGGATTTCTTCGATATCACGTTTGCGTTTTTCAAGATGGGCGCGGTGCCGGTTCTGATCGACCCCGGGATTGGCCTGCGAAACTTTGGCCGGTGCCTGGCCGATGCGATGCCCGAGGCGTTCATCGGCCTGCCCATCGCGCATGCGCTGCGGCGGATTTTGGGATGGGCGAGAAAAACCAATCGCATCAATATCAGCACGGGCTGGTTTGGCGGGCATGCACTTGCGAAAATCCGCGAGGTGGGTTTGCGGGAAACCGAATCGTCCGATGCGAGATCGCGCGCCGGCGAACTATCGGCCGGAGAATTGTCTTCAACAGAATCCTCCGCCGCAGCGCCGATCATGGTCGATTCCGCCCCCGCCGACCCCGCCGCCATCCTCTTCACCAGCGGCAGCACCGGCCCGCCCAAGGGCGTCGTTTACACCCACGGCAATTTCGACGCCCAGGTGCGCGCCCTCCGCGATCTTTACGATATTCAGCCCGGAGAATTGGACCTCGCCACATTTCCGCTGTTCGGCCTCTTCGGGCCGGCCTTGGGAATGACCGCCATCATCCCCCGGATGGATTTCACGCGCCCGGGGCAGGTCGATCCGCGCAATATCATCGAGCCGATCCGGCATTACTCGATCACGAATGTCTTCGGCTCGCCGGCTCTGCTCGACCGCGTCGGCGAGTGGGGCGCGGGCAGGGGCATCAAACTTCCCACGCTCCAGCGCGTGATCTCCGCGGGCGCGCCCGTGCCGGCGCGGGTGATCGAGCGATTTGAGACTCTGCTTTCGTCGCAGGCTGGGTTGCTGAAGTCATCGGCATCTTTCTCGCTGAACGCCCTCACCCCCGCCCTCTCCCGAGTACAGGAGAGGGAGTCGGCCCGAGTGCAGGATAGGGAGTCAGCCCGAGTGCAGGAGAGGGAGTCAGCCCGAGTGCAGGAGAGGGAGTCAGCCCGAGTGCAGGAGAGGGAGTCGGAACGGCCGGCGGCGCAGATTCACACCCCCTATGGCGCGACTGAATCTCTTCCCGTCAGCTCCATCGCCAGCGCCGAGATTCTCCGCGAAACTCGGCAATTGACGGATGTCGGCAAGGGCATCTGTGTCGGCCGGCCCGCGCCCGGCATGCGCGTGCGCATCATTCGCATCAGCGATGATCCGATTCCCGAATGGTCCGATGATCTGGAGCTCTCGACCGGGCAAATAGGTGAGATTGCCGTTCAGGGAGCGGTGGTGACGGCCGAGTATTTTAGCCGCCCCGACGCGACGCGGCTTGCGAAGATCATCGATCCGGCCGGGGGCTTCTATCACCGCATGGGCGATGTCGGCTACTTCGACGAAATCGGCCGGCTCTGGTTCTGCGGCCGAAAGAGCCAGCGCGTGCGACTGCCCGATGGCGACCTCTTCAGCATGCCGGTGGAGGGAATCTTCAACACCCACCCGGCCGTCTATCGCTCGGCTCTGGTCGGCGTATCGCGAGGCGGCATCACTCAACCGGTTATCTGCATCGAACTTCTCTCCGGTGTTCAACGTAGCCAGCATGAATCGATCCGCAGCGAGCTGCTCGCACTCGCCGGGAAGCACGCGACAACCCGATCGATCAAGGCGATCCTCTTCCACCCCCGCTTCCCCGTCGATATCCGCCACAACGCCAAGATCGGCCGGGAAAAGCTGGCGATCTGGGCGGAGCGGAGGCTGCCATGAAAGCCCTCGTCACCGGCGGCGGCGGATTTCTCGGAATGGCCATCGTCCGGGCCCTGATCCAGCGCGGGGATAGCGTGCGCACACTCCAGCGCGGCCATTACCCCGAGCTCGCGCGCCTCGGTGCCGAAATGATCCGCGGCGATCTCACCGACCCTTCGACCGTCGAATCGGCCGCCAGGGGGGTGGATGTCATTTTCCATGTTGCCGCCCGCGCTGGCGTCTGGGGATCGTGGAACGATTTCTATCTGCCCAATGTCGTGGGCACCGCCAATGTGATCGATGCGTGTTTGAGCGCCGGCGTCGGCCGATTGGTTTTCACCAGTTCGCCGAGTGTCGTCTTCGATGGCCGGGATGAGAATGGCATCGATGAATCCGCGCCGTACCCCGCGCGCTATCTCGCCCACTATCCGCGCACCAAGGCGCTGGCCGAGGGGCGCGTGCTCCATGCCAATAGCCGCGAGATGGCCACGATCGCTCTTCGGCCGCATCTGATCTGGGGACCGGGCGATCCGCATCTGGTTCCGCGGATTATTTCCCGTGCCAGGGCCGGCAAGCTGCGGATCGTCGGAAGCGGCATGAATCTCGTCGATTCCACTTACATCGACAACGCGGTGGCCGCCCATCTCCTGGCCGCCGATCGCCTTTCCACCGCCTGCCCCTGCGCCGGCAAGGCGTATTTCGTCAGCAATGGCCAGCCCATCGCCATGGCCGAACTGATCAACCGCATTCTCGCCGCCGCCGGCCTGCCGCCGGTGACGCGGCACATTTCCGCGCGCTCCGCCTATGCGATTGGCGCGATCCTCGAAGGCGTTCACACGCTCTTTCGCATCAAAGCCGAACCGCTCATGACCCGCTTTGTCGCCCGGCAACTCGCCACGGCGCACTGGTTCAATCTCTCGGCCATCGAGCGCGATCTGGGGTATCATCCCACCGTGTCCATCGATGAAGGCATGCGGCGATTGGCCGAGTCGCTCGCGTCGCACGCCGAATAACCGTGCGCGATTCGTAAGGCTTGGGTGGCATGGGTGTACTCCCTTACCCGTGTCTGCTTTGCGGATCACGCACTCCCACGGGTAATGGAGTACCATTGCCCACGCCACCCAGATGCCATCCGATAGGCGCGTTGTCGCGCGTGGTCGTTTAGTCCGGCCCCGCGGTGACATCAACGAAACTACGGCTATGAATCCTCCGAGCATCACTCCCTGGCTCCCCTTGCCGCCGGACCTCCTCCTCTCTTCGAGAGTCGTCGATGTCTGCCAATGGCCGACCGATTTTCCGCCCGATGAGGTTCGCTATTTCGAATCCCTTCTCTCTGCCGCTGAAAGAGCCAAGGCCAATCGGCTCCTTGATCCGGTCAAGCGCGCCCAATCCATCACCGCCCGCGGCATGCTGCGAACGCTCCTAGGCCGTCTCATCGGCGCGCGTCCCGAAAAATTGACCTTCACCATCGGCCCCCGCGGCAAACCTTCGTTGTCCCCCCCATGGTCCGCCGTCGAGTTCAACCTTTCTCACACACATGGCCTCGTGCTAGTCGCCCTTTCGCACCATCGCGCCGTCGGCATCGATATCGAATGGATCAACCCACAGACCGATTGGCGGCCGATTGCCAGACAATTCTGTTCCGCTGATGAGGTCGTCCATCTTCATTCGCTCCCCAGCGCCGACCAATCCCGCGCCTTCCACCAACTCTGGACCCGCAAGGAAGCCCTTCTGAAAGCCGCGGGAATTGGTCTTGCGCGTGATGTCCCCCATGATGATCCATCTCTGACTCAATACACATTACAGGAACTTTCGCCCTCACCCGATTGCGTTGCGACGCTCGCGATCCGCGAGCATGTTTCACAAGTCAATCAATGGCTCCTCACGCCGACGGCTGGCATCTGACCCGCTGAGCGTCATTCCGAGGGGGCTTCAGGCGACCGAGGAATCTTCCCATAACGGATTGGCCCATTCGTCCAGGTTGCTGGCCACTTCGCATAAGGCAGATCCTTCAGGTCGTCTAACTCCCCTCAGGATGACTGCCTCCTGAGCCCTGAGCCCTGAACCCTGAACCCTGAACCCTGAACCCTGAACCCCCCTCCCCTCTTCTCGCTTCTAGCTTCTAGACGGACTTGGGGAGGCGGCAGGATCGGAACATTCCGCATGTCCCGTGGGTGATCCGCTTTACTTCTGCAAAACATTTCCTCGTCGAAGCAAAAGGCGCGGCATGGGACACCCGATTCACTTTATACCGGAAGTTGTTCCGGCGTCGTCCTTACACCGTTGTTCTCGCCCCGGAGAGAGTGCCATGCGTCGAATCACACCTATTGTTGCCATCGCGGCCGCGCTGGCGATCGCATCGTGGTCCCAGAATGTCCAGGCCAGTCCGAAGATCGGGCTCAACGTGGACGGTCAGGCCAATTATTCGTTTCTCGCGCCCTGGTCGAATATCGCCGGGCAGTTCGATCCGAATAACAATCTGACTTATTGGACCGGCTATATCGATGGCGATTACAACGTGACCTGGGGCGGAGCGGGCACGCCGGGGATCAGCGGGAGCAAAGCGACATTTCAGGTGACCGGCGCCGGCACGGGCATTCTGCATCTGCATCACGACAATCCGGGCCCGAACGGCGGCGGGTTGTTTTCGCTTTCTCCCAACGGCACGACGAACCTGAACATCAAAGCGCCCGATACGGTCGCGGGGACGCCTTTCCGCAAGCCTTTCCTGGACAAGGTCAACGCGATCGCCCACGACAGCGTGATTCGCTACATGGACTGGATGCAGACGGTGAATTCGCCGGTGGTCAACTGGAGCGATCGCAACACGAGCTACTATCAGACCACCGCGGCGGGCGTGAATTACGAGAATATCGTGGCGCTGTCGAACTACACGCACTCGGATGCGTGGATCAACGTGCCGGCGAAGGCTTCGGCGGATTATGTCAAGCAGCTCGCCAAGTTCATGAAGGCGAACCTGGATCCGACGCTGAACGTGTGGGTTGAGTACGGCAACGAAGAGTGGAACGGCGGCGACCAGATTCAGGGGACGTACAACCTGCTGCAGGCGCGGGCCGATCCGCAGTTCAACAACAAGTCGGATGACACGGGCAAGATGGCCGAGCGGGCCGCCGAGCAGCTTCGGCAGATTTCCGAGACGTTCAAGACGGAATTCGGCGGATCGAGCCGGGTCAAGCCGGTGATCGGCGGCTTCATCGCCAACAGCTATTGGGCGCAGTGGCAGCTCGACTGGCTCAAGAGCAAGGGCGTGAACGTGAAGGCCGACAACTATCGGATCGCAATCGCGCCTTACGTGCCGGGCTCTGAAGGCGACCTTGGCCTGACCGCCAGCGACACCAAGGACACGATCATTCAGAAGATGTACAATTTCATGAACGGCAACGTCAAGAACTGGATTCGGCAGAATAAGGGCGTGGCGGATGCGTCGAGAATCTCGCTCGATTCCTACGAGGCGGCGGCCGGCTCATTCTATGCGACCACCTCGGTGGACCAGGCGCTGTTGCCGACGTTCCTGGCGCTGCAGAGCGATCCGAAGCTCGGGCAGTTCTACAAGGATTTCATCAACATGTGGAACACCGAATCGGGCGGCGGCGTGTTCAACACGTTCGGCCTGGTGTCGCCCTACAGCCAGTGGGGCCAGTGGGGCCTGCTCAATGATGTGAACGCGGACACGAGCGTGAAGTTCGCGGCGGTGCAGAGCTTCGTCTCGGGGCCGGCGGTCGGCCCCGGGCCGGTGCCCGTGCCCGAACCGACGACGGCGGGCCTGTTGGGCCTGATCGCGCTGGCGGGGCTGGCGCGGCGGAGCCGCCGGGCTTGAGACAAGGGTTGAGAACGGGATGAGATTTAGAATTAGCCCCTGGCGATGAGCTGGGGGTTTTTTCTTGGGCGGGGGGACGGCTGCGATGCATCGGCGGCTGGCGGAGTTGCGAAAGTAGGGCGAATAATCAACGTCAGAGGTCGCATGTGCTGATTCCATGCCAGGCGAATGGCCGAAAGGTCGGCGGGGCTCAGAACCCCCAGACGCCTGATTAAGACGCTCTTCTCCGCCGTGATAATTCGATCGAGGCGCGCAATAGACGGTTTGAGGAGTCCGGCCGATTGCTAATCATTCAAAACAATATCGAGCGGCCCGGAACGCAGAGCAGATGTGACCCGGCAGATAATGACATCCTGTTGAACGTCAAAAAGTACCAACGCTGGGCGAACCTTGCTGGCCGCCCCGGACGTGAAGGGGAACTGGCAAATATAGACTTCGCCTAGCACGCTCATTTTATTGAATCGTAAATCGCATCATCCACAGAATCATCACGCATAAATTGTTCATAGGCACCCAGACGCCATTCGGCATCGTCAGAACCATTTGTCAAGATGATGACCCGGGCGGTGCCGGTTTTGGGCAATTGAATTGCGATTTCCCGTGGAATGGCCAGCACGGCATTCCCGCTCAATTCGGCAGTAAACTCGACTGCGTTCATAGGTGAATCGTAAGCCGATTGAATGGATGGGTCAATCCAATTACGCAAATCGCGCCGGCCGACTATCATTGTTCCCCATGCACCGTCCCCTCTCCCGCCGAAAGTTGCTTCGACATTCGGCCGCCGCGATATCAGCGGTGGCAGCTTCTTCGCAGTTATCCTGCGGGCCGCATGGGCTGTTTGGGATTTTCAAATCGTTTCGGCCGGAGATTGTGGGGGGCGTGGCCTCGGGGGATGTGACGCACGATTCGGCGATGATCTGGTCGGCGGCTTCTCGCGGGGGGCGGATGACCGTGGATTGGGGGACCGCCGAATCGCTGGCCAACGCGACGCGGGTGATCGGGCCGGATGCGGTTTCGCGCACGGGGTATACCGCCAAGCTGGATTTGCGGAATCTGCCGGCCGATACGCGGATTTTTTACCGGGTGGCGTTCGAGAGCCTGGACGATTTTTCGATGTCAGCGCCGGCGATGGGATCATTTCAGACCGCGCCGATTCCGGGCGATATGAACGGCAAGTCGGGGAGCGCGGTGGCGGGCGGCGGGAGTGAGGCGGGACGGGATTTAACGGTAGCGTGGTCGGGCGACACGGCGGGGCAGGGGTGGGGGATCGATCCAGCGCGGGGAGGGATGCCGATCTATTCGGCGCTGGCGCGGCTCAGGCCGGATTTGTTCATTCACAGCGGCGACAACATTTACGCGGATGTGCCGATTCCCGAGTCGATCGCGCTGCCGGATGGGCAGGTGTGGAAAAATATCGTGACGCCCGGGAAGTCGAAGCCGGCCGAGAGTTTGCAGGATTATCGCGATAATTACGCCTACAACCTGCTGGATGAGAATGTTCGGAAATTCAACGCGTGCGTGCCGGTGATTTCGCAGTGGGACGATCACGAGGTGCGCAACAACTGGTATCCGGGGCAGATTCTGGAGGATACGAAATACACGGAGAAGGAGGTGGATGTGCTGGCGGGGCGGGCGCGGCAGGCGTTCCTGGAGTACATGCCGATCAGGCCCTGTCCGCAGGATTTGCAGCGGATTTTCCGGTCGTACGCGCACGGGCCGCTGCTGGAGGTGTTCATGCTGGATGAGCGCTCTTATCGCGGAAAGAACTCGCCGAATGTGCAGAAGACGCTGGATCACCCGGCCGATTTTCTCGGGCCGCCGCAGCTCGAATGGATCAAGCGGCAGCTCAAAGCCAGCACCGCGACATGGAAACTGATTGCCAGCGACATGCCGCTGAGCGCCATCTCGCGCGATGGGCCGAAGGATTTCGAGGCCTGGGCCAATGGCGAGAACGGGCCGCCGCTGGGGCGGGAGCTGGAGCTGGCGAACCTGCTCTCGTTCATCAAGGCGAACGCGATTCGCAACGTGCTGTTCGTGACGGCGGATGTGCATTACGCGGCCAACATCCATTACCATCCCGATCGCGCGGCCTTCAAGGATTTCGAGCCGTTCTGGGAATTCATCTCAGGCCCGCTGCACGCCGGTGGGTTCGGGCCCAACGCGCTGGATAAGACGTTTGGCCCGGAATATCGGTGGAAGCGCACGCCTGAGAAACCGGGAGTTGGGCCGGGGCATGAATATGGGATGTTCGGGATGATTCACATCGATGCGAAGAGCAGGGAGCTGCGGGTGACGCAGCATGATATTACGGGCGCGGAGATCAGCCGGCAGGAAATCACCGCTGAATAGTCCATTGTCAATTGTTCATGGTCAATTGCTGGGAGGGGACAGCATTACGCCGCCTTGCGGACTCGCATCGCTTCGCGCCGCGCAGCGGGCATCCCCTGCTGCCTGGGTTGAATCGTCACTGTCAGCCCCAGCATGCGCCGCAGTTTCTCGGCGATGCGGGCCCCGAAGGACACATCCCACCGGCCGGCCGGTTCGCCTACGCACCAGTCGCTGTCGCGATCGATTCTCCGATCATCCAGTTGATTCAACATCCTTGCTGAATCTCCTTCCTGCAAAAGTGCCGCGCCTTCATGCCAGCACATCCAGTTCACCGCCCAGGCCCGTCGCCGCGGCGACCAGGGCATCGCCGGATTTGTTCACGCTGGCATCCGCCGCCTCAATCATTTTCATCACCGAATCCCCCTGGAAGCGCTGCATATTCAGCACCTTCGCGGCCACGGCGTACTGCACCTTGGCCATCACCCTGGCCTGCTGAAAGCCGATCGCCGCATCCATCAGGGGATCCATACCCATTGATTATCGGCTTTGCCCGCGCAATTCGTTACTAAAGCGGGCGATGCAGGCGAGATTCCTCATGGTCGAGTTCCACCATGATCTTCCGCAAGACTTCATCGCCGATTTCAGAATCATCGCGAAGCTTGAGGATCATTCGCTTCTGTGCATCGAGGGCTTCGAACTGCAGCGATTCGAGCGTGGCACAGGTGGGAATGGGGTCGCCGTCGAGGTCCGATAATGTCGGGTCCGGGGGGATTGATAAGTGCGGAGCGATGAGTGCGGAATCCTGAGTCATTGCGGATTGCGGATTGGGGATTGCGGATTGAAGAGAAGAGGTGCCGTGGTTTTTAGAAAGGCGGCGGCCGAGTTCGCGGGCTTGCCAGCGGAAATCCTCGGCCAGGCGGTCGGCCATATCCGGGAGCGCCTCGCCAAGGGCGACGAGCGTTTCAATTCTGACCAGCGCGGCGTGGGCGGCCTCGTAGCGGGCGCGGAGCTCTTCATGGCGGCCGATGACATCCGCGCCCAGATGGAGCCGGCGCAGGATGAAGGGAAGAGAGAGCCCCTGCACGATCAGCGTGAAGAGGATCACGGCGAAAGTGATGAAGATGATTAGATCGCGGTGAGGGAAGGCCAGGCCGGCGGCGGTGACTGTCGGGATGGCCAGCGCCGCGGCCAGGGAGACGATGCCGCGCATGCCGGTCCAGGCGATCATGAAAACCGGCCCGGGCGCGGGGGGCGGCTCGCGGCGTGCGATGTAGGAGAAGATTCTGCGCGGCAGATACGTCGCGGGGTAAACCCAGAGCATGCGCACGACCACCGCCGCGATGCTGATGATCAGCGCGCCCCAGATCAGTTGGGCGCGGTCCAAATGCGGCGCAACCCGCAGGCGCTCGATGACATCGTGCAGTTGCAGGCCGATGAGGATGAAGACCAGCGCGTTGAGCAGGAAGACCAGCACCTCCCACGCGCCGGTGAGTTTCAGGCGCGTGCGCGACTGGGTGATGCGCGGCATCTGCCGGCCGAGGTAAATGCCGGCGGTGACGGCCGCCAGAACGCCGGAAACGCCCAGATGCTCGGCCGGGAGATAGGCGATGTAAGGCGTGAGCAGGGACACCACCGACTCGACGGATTCATCCTTGAGGCGCGGCCGAACCCAGGCGACGACGACGCCGACGACCAAGCCCAGCGCGATGCCGCCGAGGGCGAGGATGAAGAACTGGCCGATGGCGGCCGGCAGCGAGAACGCGCCGGTGACGACCGCGGCGATGGCGAATTTGTAGGCGACCAACGCGGTGGCATCGTTGACGAGGGATTCGCCTTCGAGAATGGTGATGATCCGCCGGGGAATGCGCAGGCGCGACATGATGGCGGTCGCGGCCACCGCGTCGGGCGGCGAGACCACCGCGCCCAGCACCAGCGCCGGTGCCCAGGGCATTTCAAAAACAAACACCGCCACGGCCGCCACCCCGAGCATCGTGAAGAGCACGCATCCGATCGCCAGCAGCGCGATCGGCCGGGCATTAGCCTTGAAATCCCGCCAGGAAGTCTGCAAGCCCGCGAAATAAAGCAGCGGCGGAAGAAAGAGGAGAAAGACAATATCCGGCTCGAGGGCGACGCGGGGAAGATTCGGAAAAAGAGACAGCGCCGCCCCGCCGATGACGAGAAAGATTGGATACGGAACGCGCAGGCGCGAAGCGATAAACGCGAGCGCGCCGGTGACGAGCATGAGAGCGATGATGAGTTCGAGGGGGTGCATGGGGGGCGAAGAGGGAGGATAATGGGCGGAGGGGGAAGATTGAAGGTGGAGGGATGAAATTGCACCGGGGTTATAAACTTTGCGGGTAATTCTCTACTCTCTATTGCCCTGGCGCATTAGAATGAATGCGACACATTCAGAAGGAATCGCATTCATGGGGCAACATCGCTGTATTAAATGTGGTCGGAGTATTTCGGCGGAAGTGATCTTCTGCCCGAAGTGCGGGACGCAACAGACCGCGAAGGCGGGAGGCGCTCCAGCGCCGGGCCGCCGCCCGACTTCAGCAAAAGCCGTGGGGATCGCGCTGGCGGTGCTGGTCCTCGGCATCGCCGCTATCGCCTGGGTTCGCATCGGAACGTCGTCGGTGAAACCCAACGCGGCGCAGGTCGCCGATGAATGGAGCGACTCCCGCATCAATACCGACCCAAGCGGATACGGCACCTGGGTAAGCGCACGGCTTGATGCGCGGATCGGCGAAGTGCGCCAACTCCTCGATCAGGCCACCACTGCGTCGCGCTCGGCCAAACACGCTGAATGGTCAGACCGATACGCCGAAGCACAGCGCGTCTATGAACGCATGCAGGCGGCCTACCAGCGGGCCCAGGACGAGCGGCGCTGGCCGGTGAAACTGGCGGGGGGCAATTTTGACGAGCATCAGGCCATCGTCATCGTCGACCGGACCAAGAAGTACCTCGATCGGAACCAGGCGGCCTTCACCCGCCTCCGGCAGAGCGAGCTGCAATTGGAAGATGCCCGGCAGACCCTGGAGCGCGAGCTCGAGACGCTGACGAATCTGCGGGCGCAGGTCGGCACGATTGCCGACAGCGCAGCCACGCCCAGCGCCAATGAGGTGGAGGCGCTTCGCGCAGCCGCGGTGCGGAGCCAGCAGTCCGCCCGCCAGGCGCCCACCCGCGCGTCGATTGCGGCGCTGGCGGATGCCGTCGGCGGCGGCGGTCTGGAAGCGCTGGACATGGAACAAATCCTCAAACAATAGCAATCCGGCGGGCGATCTCCTTGAGTGCATGCTCAGGCGATTTGGATTATGGGGAAAACCCGTCGGCATGACATAGACTCGAAACGAACGCAACAGACGCAGGAGAAACGATGAAGAAGTCAGGTTGGAACACGTTGGTTTGGACGGCCGCGGCGCTGGTGTCGATCTGGGGATTTGTCGCCGCCAGCGCGATGGCGGCCGAGCCCAAGCCCGCAGGCGGTCAGGCGCTGGCCACCGATACCGAGCTGGTCGAAACGCGGACGGAGGTCCCGCGTCTCAAGAGCGCCGCCGATTACAAGTTCCGCGACAACACGGTCGAGATCGAACTGAGCCAGTACGCCGGCTACTCCGGCCTCATCGTCGCCAATGGCGGCATGGAGCCGAACGCGAACTCGATCTTCACGAAAAAGTACGGGTTCAAGGTGCGCCTCACGCTAAGCGAGTCGGAGAGCTGGTCGTCGCTGAACAGCGGCAAGCTGGCGGCCTCGGCGACCACGGCCGATGTGCTGGCGGTTTATGGCGGGCAGTTCGAAGTGGTGGTGCCGGCCCTCATCGGCTACTCGCGGGGCGCTGATGGCCTTGTCGTGCAGAACGATGTGAAGCGGGTCAACGACCTGAAGGGCAAGACGCTGGCCACATGCCAGTTCACCGAAGCCGATTTCTTCCTGCGCTATCTGGCCCAGGAGGCGGGGCTGGAAATGAATCTGCTCGCGGACCTGGCGGCCAAGCCAGACCCCGAGCGGATCAACATGGTTTACTGCGCCGATGGGTTCGGCGCTGGCGACCTCTTTCTGCGCGACTTGAAGGCCGGCCGAAACCGCTTGACGGGCTGCGTCACCTGGGCCCCGAAAATCGGCGAGGTGGCCGATGGCAGCGCCGGCAAGGCGCGCATCCTGGTGACGAACCGGAACCTGCTGATCGTCGCGGACATCCTCGTAGTCAATCGTGGATTCGCCCGCAGTCATCCCGAGATCATGCAGGGTCTGGTCGCGGGGCTGATGGAAGGCAACGAGATGGTGCGAAGCAACCCCGAAGCTCACCTGGCGATGATCCGCCAGGCATTCAAGTGGGAGGAGAAGCAGGCTCGCGAAGAGCTCGGCAAAGTCCACCTGGCCAACCTCCCGGAGAATCTGGCCTTTTTCGGCAACACGATCGATTCGGCGGGGAGCTACGGCTACATCTACGAGTCCGCCGTGGCCGCGTATGGCCGAAAGTTGGTGCCCAATCCGACGGCCGGCGAGCGGTTCGTCAACCTGGATTATCTCAAGGCCCTGGAGAAGTCCGGGCAGTTCAAAGACCAGCGCATCGCGGTCAGCCCGATCAAATCGATCAACCTCCCGGCCGAGCGCGAGCCAATCCTCTCGAAGAACATCCACTTTTTGTTCGAGCCCAACACCAGCAAACTCGACCTGGCCAACCAGGACAATATCCGCAGCCTGGAAGGAATCGCCCGGCAAATGCAGGCCAGCCCCGGTTCGATGCTCCTGCTGCGCGGGCACGCCGACCCGGGCCTGATCGAGAAATATCGCAAAGATGGCGGGGATGCCCTCGTGCGGCAGGTGGCCCTGACGGCGGTGTCATTGAGCAAGGATCGCGCTGCGGCCATCGCCAACCTGCTGACGGAAAAGCATAACGTGGACCCGGCGCGGGTGAATACCGTCGGGCGAGGCTGGGAAGAGCCGCTGGGTAAAGACCCCGACAAGAACCGGCGGGTGGAGGTGCAGTGGTTCACGGTCGAGTGAATGATGCGGGCGGGTGAATCTCTTTAAATCCAGTTGGAAACAGTGAGCCCACCGCTTCTTCTTTCGCCGTGAAGCCGGCTTCGTCCTCCGGGCTGCGGTGATTTCGCGGCGCAGGGCGGGATGTCAATGATGGGCCGAAACCGGTACAATATGGGCATGATCGCGCTGATCGAACAGCATCGTGACCAGATCGCCGCGCTATGCCGCCGATACGGAGTGCATCGCCTCGAACTTTTCGGCTCGGCCGCAAGCGAGAGGTTTGACCCCAGCACCAGCGATGTCGACTTCTTCTACGAATTTAATCCGACTGAAGCCGACGATTACGCCGATCGCTTTTTTGGCCTGTTGGAAGCGCTCGAGTTGTTGCTCGGTCGCAAAGTTGATCTGGTGAGCGCCAAGGATGCCCGGAATCCGTATTTTCTCGAAGTTGCCAATCGCCATCGGCAGACGCTCTATGCCGCCTGATATCGCCAAATATCTTCGCGACATGCTCGATGCGGTCCAGGCCATAGAGCAACTCACTCAGGGGCAAACACTCGATGATTACCTGCGGCAGCGCTCGATGCGAGATGCCGCCCAGTGGAACTTCTGCGTCATCGGCGAAGCCCTTTCCCAACTCAAGAAACGCGACGAATCCACCGCCAATCGCATTACGAGTCATGCGAAGATAATCGGGCTGCGCAATCAACTCATCCACGGCTACGGTGTGATTGATAATCAGATTACCTGGAATATCATCAGCCAGAAATTGCCCCTCCTCCACTGCGAAATCGACCAACTTCTTGCTGAGTGATTGACCGCCGACAGCCGTCAGATATAGTGGAAGGCACATGAAACAGTCCGCAAAAACAACGACGACGACCGCGACCGGCCGGATTGGCTGAGCGATGTCGCGTTGACCAGAACAACCGATGACACGCCCGGCCTTTTCGCCGGAATGGAAAACGGGACGGCTCTGATATTCAGATTCATTAATATCAGAGCCGTCCCGTTTTCAGATGCGACGTGAAACATTGAATGTAATTTGCTTTGATCAAATCATCATGTTACCCGTGCGCAGTGCGTGAGAAGACGCAATATCGCTTTTCAGGTATTAAACTAATGCTCCGCCGCTTCTTCCTTGATCCGCCGAACTAAGCCGGCTGGATCTCTTATTTTCATAGTCACGGTATCGTCCAACTCGAGCTTGCAGTCAATCATCGTTGAATACCCGTAAAATATGAGCGGAATAGAAAACCGTAATTGTTTACCGCCTCCACGCGCAGATCAAGCCTGGCCCCGTGGTGGTGAGAATTCTTATGACTGGGAGTTGACCGGCTATCCGCCGCCGATCAGCAGGGGTCGCTGTTGCGGCGGCGCCCGCAGGACCTGGCCGATG
>JBBRTW010000153.1:0-14497 GCA_038244055.1 Tepidisphaerales bacterium
ATCCGCGGCGGCCGGACCGCGTTGAACCACGTTGCAAGAAACGGCGGCCCAAGCAATTCGATCTGATGAACAAACCGAGGAAGGCCCTACGACAACTACTGAAAAACAAGCGGAAAGTGGCTTAAGTTGATGACATTAGGGGGAGAGAGCCTTTCACCGCATGTACTCATTCCTTCCAACTCTTCGATTCAATTTCTTCAATTGAGTTTCCTCGACGCGCTTTTCCGCCCGCGGATGAAAAGCCGAACGCCAAGACGCAAAGACGCAAAGGGGCAAAGAGGAGAGACGGGGTGGGCATCGCCCGCCGCTGGCGGGAGGGGCGGGCGGGGCGTAGATTGGGCGTGTGGAGAATCGAATCCAGACCCCGTTTCCTCTCCCACCATATCGACTGCCCCCACTGCCATACTCCGATGATCGCCCTGACCGTCCACGGCCATTCGAGGCTCAAATACGAATCCTGCACAGTCTGCTACGGCGCATTCTTCGACGCCGGCGAATTCCGCGAATACCTCTCGGCCGGCGGATCGTGGTTCCGCAAAGTCCTGTCGGGCATCGTGTAGTGTAATTTAATTAAATAACATCAAACCGCCCTCCTCGCACCGGAGGTGCGCCGGAATGTAGCCACGGGTGAAGCATCGGCGCAGCGCAGCCAGCCGATGCGCAACCCGTGGTCCGCGACGCTCCCCCTCTCCTCCCAACTCCCCCGAACTCCCGCCCCGGAGCGGGCGGAGGAAACGCTCCCCCGCCGAACTCTTCCATTCACAACTCCCCCCGCAACGAACAACGAACAACGAACAACGAACAACGAACAACTGACAACTGACAACTGACAACTGACAACTGACAACGGACAACGGACAACGGACAATGGACAATGGACCACGGACAACTCACACCCCCCCAACTCGCATCTCCCCGCCCCTCGGTGTACAATCCGCCCCGCGCGAGCACCCGCCTTCCGGCCGATTCCTCCCGCGGTATCTTTCCAAGACAACCCATGACCATGACCGACGAAACCAGCCGCCGGCGAACCTTCGCCATCATCTCCCACCCCGATGCGGGCAAGACCACGCTCACCGAAAAATTCCTCCTCTACGGCGGCGCGGTGCAACTGGCCGGCTCCGTCACCGCCCGCAAGAACCAGCGCGCGGCCACTTCCGACTGGATGGAGCTCGAGCGCAAGCGCGGCATCTCGGTCAGTTCCACCGTCCTCCAGTTCGAGTATCGCGGGTTCGCCGTCAACCTGCTGGATACGCCGGGACACAAGGATTTTTCGGAGGATACCTATCGCGTTTTGACGGCCGTCGATGCGGTGGTCATGGTGATCGATGCCGGCAAGGGCATCGAAAGCCAGACCCGCAAGCTCTTCGAAATCTGCCGCCGAAGGGCCGTGCCGATCTTCACCTTCATGAACAAGCTGGACCGGCCGACGCTCGAGCCGCTGGCCCTGCTGGATGAGCTCGAATCGGTGCTGGGCATCCACGCCTTCCCCGTCAACTGGCCCTTGGGCACCGGCGCGGATTTCAAAGGCGTCTTCGATCGCCTGGGCAAGCAGGTCCATCTCTTCGAGCGCACGGTCGGCGGCCAATACCGCGCGCCGGTCCACGTCCACGATCTCTCCGATCCCGCGGTGCAAAAAACCCTCAGCGAAGAAGCCTACGCCAAGGCCGTCGATGAGCTGCAAATGCTCGATATCGCCGGCGCCTCCTTCGATACCGAGGCCGTGCTGGCCGGCGCGCTCACTCCGGTTTTTTTCGGCAGCGCGGTCAACAATTTCGGCGTGCAGATGCTCCTCGATGGTTTCCTGACTCACTCCACGCCCCCGCGCCCGCGCAAGGCCGGCGGGGAAATCGTCGATCCCGAATCGGCCGGTTTTTCCGGCTTCGTCTTCAAGATCCAGGCCAACATGGACCCGCGCCACCGCGACCGCATCGCCTTCGTGCGCATCTGCTCCGGAAAATTCGAGCGCGATATGGCCGTCACCCATGTCCGCACCGGCAAGAAGGTCCGCCTCTCCAGTTCCCACAAGCTTTTCGGCCGCGACCGCGAGACCGTCGATGTAGCCTACCCCGGCGATGTCATCGGCCTGGTCGGCCACGCCGAGTTCGGCATCGGCGATACACTGGCCGAGAATCCGGCGATTCTCTTCGACGAAATTCCGAGATTCGCGCCGGAGTGTTTCGCATTCCTCCACGCGACCACTTCTTCGCAGTTCAAAAGATTCCGCGAAGGTCTCGATCAGCTTTTGCAGGAGGGCGTCGTGCAGGTGCTGACGGTCAAAGGCACCGCCCGCCGCGAGCCGCTGTTGGCGGCCGTCGGCCCGCTGCAATTCGAAGTGGTTCAGTACCGCCTTAAATCCGAGTACGGCGCAGACAGCCGCCTCGAAAGCGCCACCTGGGAACTCATGCGCTGGCTCTCCCCCGATGCCTCGATCGAGCAGGTCGAAGCCACGCTCCCCAGCGGCAGCAAACTCGCCTTCGACGCGCAAGCCCAGCCGGTGATCCTCTTCCCCACGGAGTGGGCCCTGGCTTATTTCGTGAAGCAGAACAAAACCATCGGCCTGTCCGATGTCCCCTTCACCAGCGCGGTCACATCGCTGATCAAGTGAACCACGAGAGACATGCGGAACCCATTAGTTCCGCCTCTTCCTTTTTATCTTGGCGACTCGGCGACTCGGCGTGTTGGCGCTCATCGACTCATGCGCCAAAAACGGCGACGGCGGGTCCTCTCTCGAGGACCCGCCGTCGTGTTTTATGTCGCGGCCGCGTGTAAGCCGAATTCTGTTCTCCGCAGGTGGTTTCCCGCTTGCGGAGGGCGGTCATTTCTCTGGGCCCGGCGTTGCCGCCATGGCTCGATGCGGCCTACCCGCGCCGTCTTGATCGTCCCGGGCAGGGACTCAGCGCATATTTGGCCTTGCTGCGGGTGGGGTTTACCCTGCCGCGGATGTCGCCACCCGCGCGGTGCGCTCTTACCGCACCATTTCACCCTTACTGGGAGGAGTTGCTAGTTGCTGGTTGATAGTTGCTAGTGAGAGCCGGACAGTTTGGCGATCTTTCACTAGCAACTAACAACTCACAACTAGCAACTCCCCCAAGCGGTATATTTTCTGTGGCACTTTCCGTCGGATTGGCGGCGGTTTCCCGTCGTTTGTCCGCCTGGACGTTATCCAGCACCATGCCCTGCGCAGTTCGGACTTTCCTCACCGATCGGGGGTTAAATCCCGACCAGCGCGATCGCCACTGCGGCCGCGACTCCGCTCATTCTAATCGAACGAACCACGAAGGGCACGAATGACACGAAAAAGATCGAGAAAAGCAAAGACATCCAGGCAGTCGCGGGCAATATTCAGATAAGCCGGGACAGAGCGTCGGGAGCGACAGCGAACCAGAGCGCCGTCCCGGATGGCGTCAATTGCCAACCGCGCCGAATCGGGCGCGATCATTTATATTTGGGCTGCTCATCGGCTCCAATGTGCCGCCACTGGTGTAGTACCACCGGGAAGGCGGAGTAAGATGGCCGGTTCGCCGCACGGTTGACGATAAGAGAGAACACGCACGGGCTCTATCGAGCCTCTATGGAGCAATAGCGCATGGATCAGGATTTACTCGGCCGGATACCGCTTTTCGCCAAGCTCACCCCCGAGCAACTGGCGGCGCTGACGGGGATGCTCAAGGAACAGCGGGTTGAGCCGCAGCAGCCGGTTTTCTGGATCGGGGACGAGGGGAGCGATTTCTATTTGATCCAGGTCGGGCATGCGGCGGTGAGCTATCCCGATGATCACGGGCATGAAATCAACATCGCCGTTTTGAATCCCGGCGATTTCTTCGGGGAGATTTCACTCCTCGATGGCGGCCCGCGCACGGCGACGGTGCGGGCGCAGGGCGAACTGATCCTGCTCACCCTGAGCCGGCATGATTTCCTGACCTTTTTAGAGTCGCATCCCAAGGCCGCGATTCATATCCTGACGATTCTGGGGCAGCGCCATCGCGACATGTTGGAAAAGCTGAGGGGGGTGAAAAACGTCAATGAGATAATGGAGGAGCGGACGACGCGCTGGCAGAAGGTTGCCGACGTGATCGCGACAGTCAGCGCATCTCAGGCGTTTTCGATCTTCCATGTGGTCGCATTTACGGCATGGATGGTTCTCAACGCGGTGATGGGAGGCAAAGCATTTGATCCCTATCCGTACCAGTTGCTGACAATGGTGGTCTCCCTCGAAGCCATCTTCCTCTCGATCTTCGTGCTGGTGAGCCAGAACCGCTCGGGCGAGAAGGACCGCATTCGGGCCGACTTGGATTATCAGGTGAATCTGCGGGCACACATGGCCGTGATGCAGTTGCACCAGAAGATGGACCGCATTGAAACCGCGCTCTTGCAGGCCGGTGTAAAGGAGGCCATCGCGCGGCATCCGACCTCCGCTTCCGAAAGAATGCTGGGGATTTCACCGCAGGAATCCGTGCCGACGACGGCTGTGAAGGAGAGCACCAATGAAGGCCGCTGAGAAGGGCACAAAGAAAGCCGAGCTTGGAGCGCTCAATTCCGAGCCCGCCTCCACAATCCAGGTTGTGGCCTCCAACGGTGCCCCCGCCGCCAGCGCCGACCCCTCCACCCCCTCCGCGCCATCCGCGCCTGAAGCCGGCGAGATGGTCCCCGCCACCGGGGTCGATCCGACCATCCTGCGCAACATCCCGCTCTTCTCCAAACTCGGCCCGGCCGAACTGCTGGCCCTGACCTGCCTCTTGAAGGCCCACAAGTTTCCCGCTTCCACGCCGGTGATGTTCATCGGGGATGATGGCAGCGAGTTTTACATTGTGCAGGTGGGCAGGGTGGAGATCAGCCAGCCCGATGAGGCGGGGCAGGAAGTGCGCCTGGCCGAACTGGGGCCGGGGCAGTTTTTCGGGGAGATTTCGCTCCTCGATGGCGGCCCGCGAACGGCCACGGTGCGGGCGGTCAACGATGTGATTCTTCTGGCGCTGAACCGGCCTGATTTCGTGGAAGTCCTCCTCCAGCACCCATCGGCGGCGGTGCATATCCTGACGATTCTCGGGCATCGCCAACGCGATCTGCTGGAAAAACTGCGGGGAATTCGCAACGTCAACGAAGCCATCGGCGGCGGGCAGACGCGCCTGGAGTGGGCCTTGTCGAAAGTCGCCAATCTCTTCTCCAGCGAGAAGTTTCTACTGGCCAATCTGCTGGGGATTCTCACCTGGGTGGTCGTGCATTCATTCCTCTGGCCCAAATACGCCCGGCCGGGCGAGACCATCGACTGGGCCGACAAACCGCCGACGTTTTTCTGGCTGGGGTTCATGATCACGGTCGAGGCGATCGTGATTTCGATTTTCGTGCTCAATTCCCAGCGCCGCCAGGCCGACCGCGACCGAATCCGCGGCGACCTGGAGTATCAGGTGAACGTCAAGGCGCACATGGAGGTGATGGAATTGCAGAGAAAGGTCGATCGTCTGCTTGAAGCGCAGAAGAAGCGGGATGACGAACAACCGGCGGAGAATTAGCCACAGATTTTCACAGATGGGCACGGATGAAAACCATTATCTGATTATCTGTGATTATCTGTGCAAATCTGTGGCTCAACTCAGTTGTACGCCCGCAGCACGCCGATCACCACGCCCTGGATCTTCACGCGGTCCGCTTCGACAATGCGCGGTTCCATGGTCGCGTTGGCCGGTTGCAGGCGGACTTTAGCGCCTTCCTTGTAGAAGCGCTTGAGCGTGGCCTCGCCGGTATCCAGCAGGGCGACGACCTGCTCGCCGTTGCGGGCGGCGTCGCGGCGTTCGATCACCACATAATCCCCATCGCAGAGGTGGTCTTCGATCATCGATTCCCCGCGGACGCGCAGGACGTACACACCCGAGCGCGAGGCGAACATCTGTTCGAGATCGATTTCTTCGCGATTCTCGATGGCCTCGATGGGCGACCCGGCCGCGATATTGCCCAGAAGGGGGAGCTTGGTGGGGCGGTCTTCATCCGGCAGGGGAAGATCGGAGACGATTTCCAGCGAGCGGGCTTTGTGTTTATCCCGGCGGAGGACGCGCTTTTTCTCGAGCGCGCCGACATGTTCGAAGATCGTGACCTTGCTGGTGCCGAGCTGGTCGGCCAGCTCCTGCATGGTCGGCGCGTAGCCGTGAAGATGTCGATAATTGCGGATAGCGACCAGAACATCCAACTGACGGGGCGTGAGATTCATAAATTCCGACCTTCCTGCTGCGGGTAGGCAGCGTTTGGAGGCTGTTTGAAAGGACATTACCCTAACAAGTTGGCGGGGTCAAGGGAATATCGGAAAAAGTAGGCAGTCGGCAGTAGGCAGTGGGCAGAAGGGCTGAATCCCAAGTCACGCCTATTATGATTCTGCCATGCCAGACTCTCTGCCTTACTATCTACTGCCGACTGCCGACTGCCCACTGCCCACTGCCCACTGTCCACTGCCCACTGTCCACTTTCCTCCCATTGCGGCGTCTCATAAACTGGATGCACGTTTGAAAATCGTCCGCGTTTACCCGATGCGGGCGGCGCGCCGATGACATTGCACAGGGCGAACTTGTCGCCGCACGCTCTTGGATTTCCATCATGCCCCGCCTGATCGAATTCTTCCGCCCGACCCATTTCTCCGACGACCCCGTCGTCACCCTCTTCCATTATGCCTGCGGGCGGATGGCCGACTGGGCCAATGGGTCCGATGGCCGGGTCATGTGGACCGCCCGCACCCATCGCGGGGTGCAGTGGCTCGACAAGGTGGAATTCCCCCGCAAACAGAAGCGCTACATTTTTTCGCCGCAATTCGAGATTCGCTACAACACCGCTTTCGAGGAAGTCATCCGCGCCTGCGCCGAATCGGGGATGCAGAAGGAAAACAAGACCTGGATCGTCGAGGGGTACATTCGCGGCATGATCAATCTGAACAAACTGGGTTTCGCGCATTCCTATGAAGCCTGGACCGATGGCAAACTGGTCGGTGGCTCCTTCGGCGTCCAACTCGGCTCGTTGATCACGGTGGACTCGATGTTTTACCGGACCTCCAACGCCTCCAAGGCGGCCTACGGACAGACCCTGGTCCGCCTGCGCGAGCGCGGTTTCAAGTTGATGGATACCAACGGCGTTTCCAAGCATCAGGTCAACTACGGCGAAGAATGGATGCCCCAGTGGCAGTTTGAAAAAGTGCTGGCCGACTGCCTGCTGGAGACGCCTTCGCTCACCGATGCGCACCCTTGCCAGAAGTTGCCGGCTTCAATCCGCGCCCTGCTTCCAATGGTAAGTTTGGGAAAGAAACTCGGCCGGCGTCTCGGGTTTTCAAAAGCGCCGTCGGCCGGTGTTACCGGACCGTCGCAAGGCTCGGAAAAAATGGTTGAGTCTGGCGTGCAGGCAAAGGCCGATAAGGACACTTCAGTCGCAGAAGGCGCGGTGAAGCGCGCGGGGGTGGATGCGATGGAGGGGAGTGAGGGGAATGAAGCAGGCAAGCCGGCCTCCTCGGCTCCCTCGACTTCGGCGGCGTGAGGAAATGTTTCCCGGCATTGGAGGCCGGGAATGTGCGGGCAGGAGGCCCACGGCCTTGAGTCGTTCGCGACTCGGGGAAGGTCAGATCCGTGTTCGCCTCAACCGTCATCGGCTCCGACCGCCTCACCTCCGACCCGGTGGACATGCTGATCCACTACGCGCTGGGGGACAGCGCCTGCTACACCGGGACCGAAGGCACGCCGGCCGCCTGGCTGCGCGAAGCGCATCGCGGCGTGCACCTTCTCAACGACATCACCTTCCCCAAAACCCAGAAGCGCTACATTCTCTCCAGCGAGTTCGATTTCCGCATCGATTCGGCCTTCGATGAGGTTCTGCGAAGCTGCGCCGATCTCTCGCGCACGGGCTACACCTGGATCGTGCCCGAATTGCAGGAGGCGTATCTCAAGCTTTATGAGATGGGCTTCGCGCACTCCTACGAGACCTGGCACGATGGGAAACTGGCCGGCGGATGCTTCGGCGTACAGGTCGGGGCTTATGCGACGGTCGAATCGATGTTCTACCGCATCAGCAACGCCAGCAAGTCGGCCTATGGCCGGGCCCTGCTCCTGTTCAAGGAGCGCGGCTTCACGCTGATCGATTCCAACCCCGTCAAAGATTCCTCGCGCAACTACGGCGAGCAGTGGATTCCCTTCTGGAAATACGAACGCCTCCTCCGCGATGCGATGGCGAAGAAGGCGACATTGAGTGATTCCATCGGCTGCCCGGAACTGCCCTGGTCCGTGAGGCAATTGATCCCGGTGGCGCGGTTTATTCGGAAACTGGGGGAGAAGATCAGGCCGAGGGCGGCGGTGGTGGCGGGGCGGTGAGATCTTTCACCGCGGAGGCGCAGAGACGGGAAGGGGAAAAATGCTGGGAAAGAAAGGCGCAAAGCGATGGATTGGGGGAATCACGTTGCTGTCAATTCCGACCATCGCACGACAATCAAATCTGTATCGGCGTCGTAGTCGATACCATAACACCCCAGCGCATGGCCGCGGCATTCAAAATAAATGGCAGGCCCGCAATATCAGCGTTACCGGGTTAGCTTCTCGCTTCTCCTCCCTCTCAACATCCCCTCCCCCTCCCGGTAGCACTTCTGATGACTTTACTCACGTCCCCCGGAGGCCGCTTATGCTGGATCTGATCATTCGCGGAGGCTGGGCGCTCTGGGTCATTCTCGCCTGCTCCATCATTTCCCTCGGCGTCACGCTCGAGCGCTTTATCACGCTCCGCAAGGCCGATGTCGATTCCGATGATCTCCTCTCGGCCGTCTCCGACAAGCTCGAATCCGGCGATATCCCGGCCGCCATCGCGCTCTGCGACACCTCCGATGGCCCCGTCGCCCAGACCCTCGCCACAGGCCTGCGCAAGATGACTTTCCTCCAGCGCATCGGCAAGCGCCCGGAGGAAATCGAAGAAGGCATCGTCCAGGCCATGGAAGATCACGGCGGCCACGTCGTCGATTTCCTCGAGCGCAATCTCAATGTCCTGGCCACCACCGCCAGCCTCGGCCCGATTCTCGGTATGCTCGGAACGGTGGTCGGCATGATTCGCGCCTTCGGCCTGGTTAGTTCGATGGGATCGCTTACTCCCTCGGTCGTCGCCGGCGGCATCTCCGAAGCGCTTCTCTGCACGGCCGGCGGGTTGATCGTCGCCGCGCTTTCGACGGTCGAATACAACTATTTCACCGGCCGGGTCAACCGCTTCGTCCTCAACGTCCAGGCCGCCGGCACCGCACTCGTCGAACGAGTCCTCTACACCAAATCCCACGCCAGAACCGCCCCCACCGAACCTGCCCCCACCCCATAACTCTCTTCCCATACCCAACACCCTACACCCTACACCCTCCGCTGAACCCTCAACCCTGAACCCTGAACCCTTCCTTGAAAATCAAACGCCTAAAACTCCCCGCCCCCCACATCCCCTTTATCTCCCTGGCCGACATCGCCTGGCAGATCATCATCTTCTTTCTATTGGCCGCCACCTTCATCGCCAACTACTCGCTCAATGTCCCGATGCCCAGCGCCTCGCCCGGCAATGAGGTCGCGCTCGGTAAGACCATCAATGTCCGCGCCAGCGAAGTCACGCTGACGGTCAATGGCGTTCCGGTGATGTCCGGCGAGCTCGAATCGTATATTTCCAGCCTGCTCGCGGGCGTACTGACCGATGAAGGCCGGGCGGTGATCGTTTTTCCGGAGGATGATCTTTCCTTCCAGCGCAATTCCGAGATTCTCTACGCGATCCAGAAGGCCGGCGGGATTCCCGTCATCAGCGAGGAGCGACGCGATGAAGATCATGCGCCCGCGCCATAAGCCGATCGTGGAAACGCAGATGATCAGCCTGGCGGATATCGCCTTCCTGATCATCTTCTTCTTCATGCTCACCTCGTCGTTCATGCGCGACAACATGGGCGTGAGCCTCCCCGTTCTCGCCAAATCCGACAAAACCGATTCCGGTGTCACCGTCATCATCGACAAGGACGCCAAGATCTATCTCAACGGCCAGCTCGTCGGCAGCGCCGATGCCCTGGAGCGCGAACTCAAAGGAATGCTGGCCGACAAAACCAACCCCCGCGACACCGAAGTTCGCCTCCGCTGCGACAGGACCCTGAAGTACAAAGATTACCGCGCCATCTACGAATCGATCAGCCACGCCGGCGGGATCATCGCGATCATGCACGATCTGCCGCGGTGACGCAGGAAGAAAAATACGATGTCTTCCTCCGACTGGCGGCCGGCCACGTTTCCGAAGATGATTTGGCCGTCTGGATCGGCGATCGTCTCGGACACCATGGCGCGGCGTGAACCGCGCTCTGCCGCGACCATCGCTGAAAACCTTTCGCCGGAGAATTCATATGAATCATCGTCGCGCCCTATCGAGTGCCCTTTGTTCCCTGGCCGCACTGGCATTAATCCCCCTCGCCGCCTCGGCCGCCCCCGCAGGGCCTCCGATCAAGATCACGCAAACCCAGAACACGCTCGAAATCACCATCGATGGCAAACCCTTCACCACCTACCGCTTCAACCCCACGCCCGATGACCCCGAGTGGCATCGGCCTTACTTCTTCCCCGTTCTCTCGGCCGATGGAGTCGATCTGACTTCCGACCAGTGGCGTCTGCAACAGGCCCAGCCCGATGCGGCCGCGAAAAAGAAAATCGATCATCCCTGGCATCGCTCGGTCTACATCGCCCACGGCGACATCAACGGCCTGGATCACTGGACCCACAAATCCGGCGAGAAAAAACTCCAGAACCATCTGAAGTTCACCCAGCTCGATGACACCGGCTTCATCGAAGAACTCGCCTGGGAAGGCAAGGAGCCCGGCAAGCCGGTGCTGACCGAAGTCCGCACCGTGCGTTTCCTTGCCTACGCCGATGGGGCCCGCTCCATCGATGTCACCACGAAAATCACCGCCGCCAGCGGCGATGCGGTTTTCAAGGTCAAGCCGCTCAATGTCTCGGGCGTCGAGGCCGGCTGGCTGGCGGTGCGCGTGAATCCTTCGATTTCCGCCGCCAAGGGTAAGCACGTCATCACCTCCTCCGCCGGCGTCAAAGGCGAAAAGGATTCCCGCCTCAAGCCGGCCGACTGGTGCGACTATTCCGGCCCCATCGGCGACAAGACCTACGGCGTCGCCGAGTTCGATCACCCCGCCAACCCCGGCCACCCGACTCCCTTCCACGTCCGCGAGTTCGGCATGATCACCCACATCGGCATCCACGACTGGACCCTCAAGGCCGGCGATTCCCAATCCTTCCGCCATCTGCTCCTCTTCCACCCCGGCGACGCCGCATCGGCTCAACTCGACGAACGCTACAAAGAATTCGCCGCGCCAGCGCGGTGAGAATCTGCCAGTCCGCAAGTGGTGCCGTCCTGAGCGGTACCGTCCTGAGTGGTGCCGTCCTGAGACGTGTCATTCTGAGACGTGTCATTCTGAGACGTGTCATTCTGAGACGTGTCATTCTGAGGGGAGCTATGCGACCCGAAGAATCCGGCCGATAAGTCGAGGCCCGATCGCCCATTGATGACCCAATCCGTTCATGCAAGATTCCTCGGTCGCCTGAAGCTCCCTCGGAATGACGCCCCCCCAACGTCTCGCTCCTCGCTTCTACGCTCCATCCTCCATCCTCCATCCTCTATCCTCTACCCTCCATCTTCTAACTTCCATCTTTTAACTTCCACCCCCCTCCATGAAACCCTCCGCCCCCCCATCCGTCCGCGAAGGCATCCGGCTCTGGGCGCCGGTCGCCCTGGCCGCGATTCTCGTGGTCGCGATCGCCTGGCCTTATGTCGAGCCCGCGCCGCCCAATCGCGTGGTCATCGCCACCAGCGCCGAGGGCTCGCTCTATTCCCAGTTCGCCGAGAAATACGCCAGATACTTCGCCCAGAACGGCGTCGAGCTCATCATCCGCCACACCCACGGCGGCCATGAGAATTACGACCTGCTCCTCGGTCCCAAGTCCGATGTGGACCTGGCCATCGTCCAGGGCGGCACCGCTCCTCCCGTCGAGCAGCGCAAGAATCTCGAAGCCGTCTGCGCCATCTCGCTCGAGCCGCTCTTCGTCTGCTATCGCCACACGCTCGGCGCGCCGGAACTGACCAAGATCAACGATCTCGCCGGCAAGCGCCTGGCCATCGGCAAGAAAGGCGGCGGCACCCGAGTCGTGGCCGAGCCGCTGCTGAATTTGCATGGAATCCTCCAGTCTCCGGGGACGGTTATCGTCGAGGAGAGCGGGCCGACCGCCGCCGCCAAGCTCAAAAGTGGCGAGATCGATGCCGCCTTTTTCTGCACCGATGTTCAGACCGAATATCTGCTGGAGCTTCTGCGCGCGCCCGAAATCCGCATCCTGAACCTCGCCAACGCCGATGTCTACACGCACAAGCTCGATTACGTCATTCCCATCACCCTCCACGCCGGCGCGGTGGATCTGAAGGCCGATATTCCCGATCGCGAGGTGCATACCGTGGCAGCCTCCACCTGCATCATCGCCCGCCGGCACACGCACAAGGCGGTCATCCAGTTGATGGTGCAGGCCGCGCACGAGGCGCACGATGGCATGCACCCCATCGCCGACCGCAATACCTTCCCCAGCCTGCAATACTGCGAACTGCCGGTCGGCGGCGATGCCCAGTACTACTTCAATCTCAAGCCCAGCCTGCTGCAGCGCAAGCTTCCCTTCTGGATGGCCCAGCTTCTGGACCGCCTGCTGATTCTCATCGTGCCGCTATTGGTGGTGATCATCCCCATGATCCGCTTCGCCCCGATGATCTACCGCTGGGGCGTGCAGCGGCGCATTTACCGCTGGTACAAGCGTCTGCGAATGCTCGATGAACGCGCCATGGTTTCGGCCACGCCCAGCCAGCGCGAGATCGACCGCAAGGAAGTCGAGAAGCTGGAAACGGAAGTCGCGGCCGTCAAGGTGCCGCTCTCGTACATGGAGCAGTTGTATCAACTGCGATTGCATGTGGCGTGGGTGCGGGACCGATTGGCGGGGAATGGGCCGGTGGCGGAAGTGGCGGCGGCGAAGGCGTAGCGCACTGTTTACACGTGATTCCAACAGAATCATCGCAAAGGCGCGGAGATGCAAAGATACAGAGAGGATGAAGTTGCCACGACGAGGGGACGGTTCGTGTTCGAGCGTGAAACCAAGCGCAGCCTACTTCGTCGCATCGCCATTTTTCTTGAGAAGGGTTGGATGGTGTTGCGCAATCCATGCTTGAATCCGCTCAACTAATTCCTTCGCCATTGTCGACATTGACTTGGCCTCGGGCCGCGGTGATCGACCCCGCGACATCATAGATGCTCGCGCTGCGTTTCTTCCGATAACGGTCGAGCTTTTCGATCGTCGCGCTCTCCAGTCCGATGGTGAAAGCCAGTGAGCCGATCACGCGGAAATGGTGCGAGTCTCCCTTGGGCACGTCATATCCGGAGGCGACCAGCGCCGCCGTCGCGGCTTGCAGGGCGGCGTTGTAGGCGATGTTGAACCGCCAGTCATCGTCGAGCCCTTTCACGCCCGCGCTCTTGATGTCGCGCTGCGCCAATCCGAGCAGGTCGGCGATTTCCCGCGGCTTTGGCTGGTGCGGCTTGAGCCAGCCGTTTTTCAGCCATTCGCTTAAGCTCATGGTCATCCCCGATCAAAAAGATTTTCTCTCCATCGAACACTCGATGAACAAACGGATTGTTCGCCGACCATTTCGAGCGCCATTCGTCGGCCGTGAGGACCATGGAATTGATCTCCCGGCCGATCGGCTCCTGCACGTTCATCAGAAGAGCGTGAACCTGATCGGACGTGAGCTTATCGTCGTGCGTAATCACCAGAACGTCAACATCGCTGCGCTCGTGCTGCTCGCCGCGCGAAAACGAGCCGAAGATCAGGGCGACGGCGATCCGCCCCCCGGCCGGGGCGAGCGCGCTGCGCAGCCGCTCCCCCATGCCGACAGTGCGGATGACGATCTGCTTGAGCGGCTCGAAGATCGGCGAATCGCCGTTGGCCCGAAAAAACCGCTGCCGGTCGCGGCGGAGAATTCCGCAGTCAGTCAGCAATTTCAACTCCCGCTGCACCGCACCGGTCCCCCGGCCGGTCCGGCGGACGATTTCGCGCAGGTAAAACGATTCATCCGGCCGCAGGAACATCAGCGCCAGAATCGCCTGCCGCGTGCTTCCGAAGAGAACGTTGCCGAGTTCGAGGGGCGCAACCATATTGAGTGCAATCGTACCTATTTGGGTTGCACTTGAAAAGGGCGGCGAAAATGGCCCCATTCAGATCACTTCTTCCCCTCCTCCCCAATCAGCTCATCAATCACCTTCCCCACGAACTCCGGCTGGATCCCGATCGCGCGGATGATTCCCTTGCGGTCGATCACCACGTAATGCGGCCACCACTGCACACCCCAGGCTTTGCTCATCTCCTCGCTCGCCTTGCCGGTGGGGTATTCGATCTTCAACTGCTCGGCCAGTCCCCACATCTTCTCCTCGCCCCCGCCCCCGCAGGCG
>JBBRTW010000154.1:0-14469 GCA_038244055.1 Tepidisphaerales bacterium
ACGCTGGTGAAGGACCACGAAGTGATCGCGTGCTCTTCAGTCCCCGCGGCCTGCGAGCCCGCCGTGAAGCCGACGTACGTCTGGCCATTCCCATCCTGCGCGCCGCTGAAGACCGATTCCAACTCGTTGATCGTCGCGGCCGGGAGATTCAGGATGCGCGTGGTTGGGGTCGCCGTGCCGTCGCCGTAGAAGACCTCCAGCGTATCGTTGTTCGGCCCGTCATTGACGGTGTAAAGAATGCGCATCGTGTGCTGCGCCCCGTTGGACACATCGGCCGCGCCCGAAGCGCCGATGATGACACCGTTCACGCCGGCCACCGCTGATCCGCCGAGAATGCCGGTGGAATCCACAGGCAGGCCATTCTTGTGAACCGACACCTGCGCCTGGGTGCCAACACCCGCCTGCCCGCCGTTGAAGCTTTGCAGGTCATTCGACTGCCAGGTGTCGATTTCCACGATCAGGCTGTTGGAAATCCCCGAATAGCCCAGGCTCGAAGCGGCAACCGTACCGGTTGCATCCCGGCCGCCGGCGCTGTTTTGAATCAGGAACGCAAAACCATCCGCGCCATTGGTTTTGTTGGTGATCGTGAAACTGAAGGTGGTGTCGAACCCACCCGATACGGTCTGCGGGTCGCCGTAGAAGGCGCTGTTCGCCTGGCTGGTCGCGAGGTCGGCCGTCAACCGCAGTGTCGTGCCGGCCAGCGCCGCGTTGACATTCAGATCGATGGCCGCCGGCGCGGTATCGCTGAAACTCGCTGAGTTAAATGAGGAATAGGTGAAGTCGGCCGCAGCTGGCCTGGGCAGAAGCGCCGCGGCCACGACACCAACCCGGATAGTCCACGCCACGAATGAAATGGGCTTCATGAGCCCTCCTTCAAGGGGTAAAGAGTGAGGTCCCCCATACATGTATAAATAGTTTGTTCTAATCGCAAGTGTTTTTTCGAATTTTTTCAGGGCTTTTACGAAGAGGAAGTGAAATTGGGAAAACTTTTCCAATCGCAATCCGCATCGGCCGCGCTGATACTACAATTGCGTTGGATCGGCGCTCAAATTGCCGAATATAATCGCACCGCCGATGTGTTCATCTGGTCAGATTCGCCGCAGTCTCTATATTGCCCTTCGTCATGCCCGACCGCCTTTCCAACCTCCTCGAGAAAGCCAAGGCGCTGCCCAAAGCGCCGGGTGTCTACCTGATGAAAGATGACAAGGAGCGCGTCATCTACGTCGGCAAAGCTGCTTCGCTAAAAGATCGCGTCAGTTCTTATTTTCAGCCATCGGCCGATCTCGAGTTGCGCAAGGCCGGGCTGCTCGATGATGTCGTCGATTTCGAAATCCTCCAGACCGAATCTGAAGTCGAAGCACTGCTGACCGAGAACCGCCTGATCAAAGACCTCCACCCGCGCTACAACGCCCGGCTGATGGATGACAAGACCTTCCCCTACCTCATGGTCACCACCGGCGATGATTTCCCCGGCATCTACGTCACCCGGCAGCCGCGCACCGAAGGGGTGAAGCTTTATGGCCCCTTCACCAGTGTCTACCAGCTCAAGGAGGCGGTGACGCTCCTTCAGAAGGCGTTCAAATTCCGCACCTGCCACCTCGACATTCTGGAATCCGACCCCAAGCGCCGGTTTTTTCGACCCTGTCTCCTCTACGCCATCAAGCAATGCACCGCCCCCTGCGCCGCCAAGATCCCTCGCGAAGCGTACGCCGAGGACATCCGCAATCTGATGCGCTTCCTCGATGGCAATCGCGAATCGGTCCTCAAGGATCTCGACAAGCAGATGCGCGAGGCTTCGGAAAATCTGCATTTCGAACGCGCCGCCCGACTGCGCGATGAGATCAAGGCCCTGCAAGCGCTCGGCCAGCGCGCCAGTAAGGGCACCGAGCAGTTCTGGCAACCCGAGGCGTTCGTTTCCAACCCGCGCGAGGCGGTGGCCGAACTGCAGCAGGCGCTGGATCTGGCCGAGCCGCCGCGGATTATCGAGGGAATCGACATCGCCCACCTCCAGGGAGGCGAGATGGTCGGCTCGCTGGTCTGCTTCATCGATGGAGTTCCTTTCAAAGACTGCTACCGCCGCTTTAAGATCAAGCATGGCCAGGGGAACAATGACTTCCTCTCCATCCAGGAAGTCGTCTCGCGCCGCTACCGCGAGGCCGGGCAGAACAATGAACTCTTCCCCGACCTGATCCTGATCGACGGCGGTATCGGCCAGCTCAATGCCGCCATGGACGTTTTCAAGACCATGGAGCAGCGCCCGCCCCAGGTCATCTCACTGGCCAAGAAAGAGGAACTGGTTTACCTCCATGGAATTGAAGCGCCGTTCCGCCTCAAGCGCAATCATCTCGGCCTGAAGATGCTGCAATACATCCGCGATGAGGCCCACCGCTTCGCGCAGCATTACCACCACATTCTTCGTCGCAAGGCCCAGTTGGAGGAGGATGTGAAACAAGGCCGCCGGCCGCCGCGGAAGAAGAAGGCCAAGCCCGCGCCAATCTCCACGCTGGAGGCCGACCTGCTTCATCCGCCTGGTGCGCCTGCCCTTCCACCCGAACTCCCTGCCGATACGGGCCCGGCTGAAATTGCGCCAACTGAGATTCCCCCGCCCGATGCGGCCACTCGATGACGCACATCATGCGCTTCTCGGCACCCGGCGCGCTCAATTGAGGTCATCGATCATGGCATCTCATTTGCCGAATCGTTCATGCGGCGCTCCGCGATGCGCCCCAACTCCATTCGCCGAATCAACTTGGAGCGGCCGACAACACATATTGATCGAAATCCACGTTTTTCCTCGGGAAAACCCGCATCTTTTCGCATTTTTGTCTGGACGATTTCAGCCTGGCCGGGTATTCTTCCCGCTTCGGATTTACATGACCCCTCCGGAGCCCTGTCGCACGCCCTCCAGCGGCAGGGCTCTTCTTCTGCGCTTGTGGTGCGGCCGTCCCGGCGGCGGGACGCCCGCGCCACAACTCCTTCGAACTCACCGATTCTCAAATGACTTGGCGAGTTTATCCAGATCGAGGTTAGAGCCATTGAGCAGTTTGGTCGCGACGATCGGCTTGGCCCACATGGAGACATCGTCGAACTTCTCGGTGACGAGTTTTTCCATTTGCGTCGCGGTGGCGACATCGGCGAAACCGGCGTAGCCGCCATCGAGGCCGGTCGCGGTCAGTGTGTCACCGTCCACAGAAACCCTGGCGATCATATATCCCTTAGTGCGCTTCTCGGGCGCTGCGCCGACCAAGGCGATGGGCTGTAGAGTGATCATCTGCTGGCCTTTCACCGGCGTCAGCCAGGCTTTGTACACCTCGCGATACTTGGGAACCGGCGCGGAAGTATCGCCGGTGTAGCACATGATGTCGGCCACGTAGGTATGCGCATCCCACGGCCGGAGGATCACAACGTTCGTCTGCCCCGCATCGGCCCAGGACCAGGCGCCGACGAGTTTCGGATCGACGCTGGCTTTCTCAGGGTCTCCCAGGGGAACGGGCAGGCAACCGAGAACAAGCAATCCCAAAACCGCCACAATCGTGATACCGGTGAATCGTTTCATGGTGAGCTCCAAGTGAATGCCGAATAGCGTCTTACCCCCTCTCCTGTACTCGGGAGAGGATACCAGATCATTTCAGCATGACCTGCCCAGATTCTATCCACGGAAATTAGCGAACGCAAACATATTTCCATGCCCCGTTCAGGGGTATTTCTCAATCATCATCCGCCGCACGCAAAACGCATCGTTCTCCTTCCGCCCTGAAAACACCATCGGTATCGTCAATCCATCGGCCGACATCCACTTCGTCGGCAGGCGATACCCATGTGTCTCCCCCAAACCCCAATCAGGCGTCGAGAATGCCATACTCCACGGCCCCCAGGGCTGCGGCGCATCGTAGAGCCCCCACCCCTTGCCGTGCCCGAATCCCATCGCCAGCAGATATCGCCCCAGTCCCTTGTCGTAGGCCACATCCACGCGCTCGCAGTGTTCGGGATAGGCCAGAGTCCCGCCGCGCTCGCCGAGTTGGCTCGACCAGATCGCCTGTCCGCCCTGATCCAGCCGCACGAAATACTCGTAAGCCTCCTTCTCCTTCACGCGCCCCTTCGGAACCCGCGCCAACGCGATCCGATCATACGGCTCATACGCGATGGGACCATCCTGCGAATAAACGTAGACAAATTCATCCCGCGCGCCCTCGTAATTCTTCCCGAAATTCAAAAACGCCGGGCAGCCGAAACTCTCTTCGAACTTCATTCCCCAGGTCCAGGTCTTGCCGCGATCGGCCGACCAGGCCAGTGTCGCATTGCGCGTGTTTCGCACCCACATATACAACACACCATCCACCATCAACATCCCGCTCGCCTTGGGCCCATTCGCCCCGCCGCCGGTCCGCTCGGCCGATTCCGATCGCAAATTGACCCCGCGAAAATCCCCCGGCCCGCCTTCGATCCGCGCCAGGCCCTGCGATAATTTCTTCTCCACGAACGGCTCGAACCCCCTGCCATCGCCATACGAGGTATAGATCGCATCATCATCTCCCCAAGTCATCGGCCAATTATCGCTATCCGGAGCCGCGCGAACGATCTTTTCCGGCGAATCGAACGACACTTTCCGGATTACATCGCTCGGCGGAATCGGATCGGTGACGGCCAGAACCGCCGGCTCAAACAAATGCTTCTCGGCCGCCTCCCAGAAGCTCTCCTTGTCGGCCGGGGCCATCAATGTGCCATTCCGCACCACAATCAAATCCAGCGAGGGCACGATCAGCATCATCTGATGCCCCGCCCCGCCCCCGGCCATGGCATCGCGCGGTATCTTCGTCCAGGTCTTATCGATATTCGTGTACCACCCCAGCACCTTGTACGGGCTGGCCTTGCCATTACCGACCTCGACATGCGGCGCGGCATCGTAGCGCATCACCCGATCCACGATGGCGGCATCCAATACCTGTTTCCCTTCCCAGTCGCCCCTTCGCAGCATCAACCGCCCCACCCGCGCCGCCGACCGAATCGTGAACGCCCCGCCGCCCCAGTTGGCGATCAGATCGAGGTCATTGACGCGGTAAACCTTGCCATACCCGGCCGACCAGTCTCCATCGGCCACCCCGATCGGCCGCATAATCCGCTCGGCCAGCAGCGAGCGCACATCCTTCTGCTTCGCATTGCCTTTCACCAGCGCGGCCGTGATCGTGTACGACAGCATCGCCATCCCCGGATTGCTGTAGGAGATTTTCTCACCCGGCTCATAAATCACCGGCGTCTGATCGCGCGAAATCGTGAAGGGGTCCGGCTCGCGCCGCCAGAACGCGCCCTTCCAGCCGGGCAGTTTTTCATGAGGCAGGCCGCCGACTTTATCTTCCGCGTCTTCGAGGCCTGAAGAATGAGTGGCGAGTTGGCCGACGGTGATCCTGGACTTGCGCGGATCGGCTTTCCACTCCGGAATGAAATCGCACGCCTTGTCCTCGGGTTTGATGAGCCCATCCTGCATCGTCACCGCCAGGGACATCCCACCGATGAGCGATTTTGCGAGGGAGGCGGTGCCGTTCTTCGTGTTGGCGGTGGTCCCCTGGGCGTACCACTCCATGACCACGCGATCATTTCGAATGATCATGAGCGCCCTGGTGCCGCGTTTTTCGAGATCGGCGCGGAGGGCTTCGAGTTTTTGGGCCGACATGCCGACGGCTTCTGGTTTTTCCGATTGCCAGTCGAATCCCCTTTCTTCGGCCCTGACTGAAACAGCCGCCATGACGGCGAACAGGGATATTGAAATCAGAATCGTTGCATATTGCCCGCGCATCATTCCAGTATACCGCGCGATTCGATTAACATTCTCGCCCGGCGTCGGGAGATAGGCTACAATTCGCCGCAAGACTATTCCGAATCCAGTGGAGCATCACCAATGAAGGAGCATCGCCTGATCGACGCACGAAGCCGCGCATTCGGACATGCCATTGCGCGGAAACTCGCGGCCGATCCGTCGCTCATCCAACTTGCCCTCGGCAATCTGGATCGCTGGCTGGCAGACTGCGCCCCGGCATCCCGATCGACCTTGGAAGAGTGGCGGCAGGCGCTTGAGGGTCCCATGCAATTGGTTGTCGGGCTGCTCACCAGTGATGACGAGCGGTCTACGCGCCTGCGGCAATCGAATGCCTTCGCCGGCGCGTTGACCACCGCCGAACGCAATGAAATTTTACTTCGATTTCATGCCTATGACCAAGCCTCAGCTTGAACATGTTATCCGCGCGGCGGCCGCCACTGCGAACGTCAGTGAGGTCGTCATCATTGGTAGCCAGTCGATTCTGGCGTCATTTCCAGATGCGCCTGCGGAATTAACAGAGTCTATTGAAGCGGACATTTTTCCAAAGAACGAACCCGCACGCTCCATCGTGATCGATGGAGCCATTGGCGAACTTTCTCTCTTTCATCAGAACAAACTAACGGCTGGTCATAGGGAGCCAGTCGATCCTGGCGACCTTTCCCAATGCGCGCCATGACCGCTCCACGTCCCCATTGCCGATCGACAAGAAGGGGTCGGGAGCCGGGGAACGGCTGTCCACTATTTAACAGCTCGGTGTCCGGCTCCCGACCCTGTGCAGCGCCATTCCCAAAAATCCGCCGGCTTCCCATCTACCGCGGCGCGCGGATAAACACATTGCTCGAATCCTCGATCGCGCCGGTCTCGGTGTTGTAGCGGATGTAATCCGCCTGCTTCTGCCCGCCCGGGCTCGAGGCGATCGTGAACACCACCGGATTGCGGCCATCGCCGCGGGCGGCCATCGTGTGATTCTTCGGGTTGTACTCCATCTCGTTGGCCAGGATGTCCGCGCCGGGGCCGGTGAAATGAAGATTTCCGGTCGCCGTGACGCGCTTCATCTGCATCTTCTGCTCGTTCGAAGGCTTGGTGGCGGGTTTGGAGGCGGGATCAGCGCCCGGCGCGGCCGGCGTTTTCGGCTGCGCGGCAGTCGCCTCTTCCATCTCCGCGTTGACCTGATTGGCGGTCATGCGGAACTGCTTCTTCTCATCCTTCTCATCCTGATGCACGATGATCACCTGATTGCGGTCATCCCCCAGCATCGTCGCCAGGCGGGTGGTCTCATCGTAGATGAAGGATTTGGACCATTGGAAGGCCGAGGTGCCGCGGTTGTTCTCCGCATTGGGCTCTCCTCCCGCCGCAGCGCCGTCGCCTCCCGCGGGTTTCGCCGCCGGCTGGGTGCTCGGCCGATGATCCTCCACGATCATCCTCCCCTCCACCGGGATGATCATCTGATGCGCGGCCATGTCGTACTGGATGTTGCTGGCCATCAGGTGGGTCCGCCGCAGCAGGGTCTGATCATCCGCCAGGGTCACCGAGGACACCTCCGCGTCATCGAGGAAGGTGATGTGCTTAACGGTCTTGTTGCCCATCGCGCCCATCTGCGGGCCCTTGGAAGGCTTGGTCGAAGGCTGGGTCGCTGAATTGGCCAGCGCCAGTTGAGTCGCCGCCGGCGCGGATCCAGTCGCCACCGCCGCACCGCCCGCCGCGGTTTGAGTCGCCTGCGTTGACGCCTGTGTCGTCGGCTTCGTCGTCGGCGCTGCATCCGCCAGGATCATCTTCACGCGCTGACCCTTGGCGGTGTTCACCGCGCCATCGGCATCTTTTGTGATCGTTACGACCTGCCCGGTGACATCAACGGTGTTGGCTTTTCCATCGGCGAACAGGGACTGGGTCCAGCTCACATCGATCGGCCGCTCGGGCGCGGGCTGCGTGGTCGGATGAGTCGTCGGATTGGCCGGAGCGGCTGCTCCAGCCGGATGCGGCAACTCCGCCCCTCCCGCCCCACCCGCCACGTCCGTTGGCCGGGGTCCCTGCGGACCACCCGCCGTCGGCGCTGTCGTTGGTGCTGTCGTCGGCCCGGCCGCGCCGCCAAACGGCGAAGCGCCCGCCTGTTGATACCCCTTCATCGTGCCCGGCCCGTACACCTGAAGTTTCTGCTCATCGGGGAACATCACGATCGTCGGCCCGGTGAGCGTATTTTTCTTGTCGATCACGGTTGCGTAGGGCTGGCCCAGCAGCTTGAGGATGTTCTTGCCATCCTTGTTGTCCACCAGCAACTGATCGGCCATCGCCTGCGTGCCATCCTTGCCGATGACGCGCACGTTGCTCGAAGCCAGCAGCGATTCGAGCTGGGCGGAGGCCGTATCGCCGCCCATTGCGCCGCCGCCGCCCGCGCCGCCTGCCAGCGCCGGCCCTGTTGTCGGATTGCCCGCCAAATTCCCGGCCGGGTTCGTGGTCGAGCGCGTCGTCGCACGCGCGATCGACGGCCGCGTCGCCGGCCGCATCGTCACCGCCAGGTGACCCGCCCGCAGATCCTGCTCCGTATCCACCGCATGCACATCGCCCACCGCCGTCACCGTGTGCGGGTAAGACCTGCCATCGGGCGTCAGCGCCGTTTGCAGCGTGAGCTGATTGCAGTCGATCGTCTGGGTCTTGTTGCTCGAATCCGTCAGCTCGCAATGCACCGTGCCGGTGGCGATCATCTGTTTCAGATCCGAGCGCATCGCCGGCGCGGCGGCCGGGCGGGTTGAGGGGCCCGTCGCCGCCGGATGCCCGGCCGCGGCGATGGCCTTGGGATCGGCGGGCGGATTGATCGCCGCCACCGATACGGCCTCAGGCGTTTTTGCCGCCAGCGTCTGATCCAGCTTGGCGATCTCCAGCTTCGTTGCCTCCACCAGCTTGGCCAGCGACTCCGATGCCATCATCTGTTGCGCCAGCTTGTTCAGTTCCTCCTGCAGCGAGGCCCGGAATGTCCTTCGATTCGGCAGTTCCTCCGACAGCGCCTTCCCCTCGGCCGCCGTGCCCGGCTGATTGCTGGCCGCGATCGCCAGCATGCGCCGCTCGATCTCGCGAATCCGCGTATCGGTTGCATCCATTTGCTTGATCAGCGCCGTCTGCTGGGTGTTTAGATCCTGCCCGCGCGTGATCGCCTCCAGTTCAGTCTGGGCGCGATTCAGCTCCGTCTTCAGCGCCTCGCGCCGGCCGGACAGAATCGCGATGCGCGGATCTCCCGCGATCGGCGCGGCCGCTTCCGATTTCGGCGCAGGCTCCGCGGCCCGTGCCACTGGCGCATGACCTGCGCCGGCCTGGCCCCCACCCGCCTGAGCCGCAACCGCCGGGCCCACCGGCCGGGTCGTCGGCGCTTTCTTCGACGTATCGAACGACAGCTCCAGTTCCTGCGAGCGCAGCTTGAGCTGGCCCGGCCGATCCACATACACATCCCCATTGAGCTTGGCGCGTTCGATATTCAGCGCGCCCATCGCCTCGCCCGATCCGCGCTGCCGGGCCGGCCGGCTCGTCGCCGCCGCCACGGCCGGCCCTGTCGCCGGCTGCGTCGTCAGAATCGCTCCCGCCAGCGCCGGCTGGTTGCGCCCCGGCGCGGTCGGCTGCGTCGCCGGCCCGGAAGTCGGCTCGTTGGGCGCGAAGTAGAGCGTACACGTCTTGACCCACTTGCAAGTCAGCGGCGCTGCCGGCTTGCCGTTCTCATCCTCCTGCGGAAACAGCGCGTTGGAATTCCCATACAGCACCGCCATATGCTCGGCCTGCGAGAAATCCATCGATGTCGTCCGCACGATCGACCCGCGCACATCCCTCAGCACCACCGGCTTGTCCGGCCCGATGGGCATCAGGTTCATCGCCTGGTCCTTGGTGCGATACGTCAGGATCCCGCACTCGATGATCGATCCCTGCTGGTTCGCCACCACCGGCGCGCCTTCAAGCCGAATCACCGCATCCCCCGAGCGAATCGGGCTCTCCGGCTCGGCCGACAATGGCTTGATCGTCAAAGGCCCGGTCCAGGTGATCACCACCGGCACTTCATCCGAAGGCTGCGTGGCCGCCACCGCCGGACTCGCCGGGAGCGTGGCCGGCATGGTCCCGCTGAACGCCCGCTTGGGCGACCGCCGGGAACCGGTTTGAGTCGCGGCTACCACGGCCTTCGCGCCGGCCGCGGGCCTGGTCGTCGGCTGCGTCGCCGGCACGGCCGCCGCCGGACTTGTCGCATTGCCGCCCGCCACCGCTGGATTCTCCACCACCGGCCGCGCCCCTCCCGTTGCCCCCACCGCCGCCCCCGCCGTCGTCCCGGCCACCTTGGCGGGCCGTGTCGTCGGCCGGGTGCTCGGCTTGGTCGTCGCCGAATCCGAATGCTCCTGATCCTGCATCAGAAACTGAATCGTCATCAGATCCGAATCGACATTCAGCTCCGAACCCTGGTTGATATGCACATTGTCGTGGAAGGTCGCCAGGTAGAGGGGCGGATCCGTATTCGGCCGAATCTTCGGCTTAGGCACGGCCGTGCTCTTACCACGCCGCCCCGATGGACCGGTGGTCGGCTCCGAGGTCGGCGCTGGGCTCGTCGCTGACTTGATCGCCTCTCCCGCCCCGCCCCTGCCCCTGGCGACCAGAAACTCCGGCAGCGGCCCTTCAAAAAATGGCGTCAGTCGCGGAATCTTCGTCAGCCAGGAATTTCCATCCAGCGGCGAAAAAATCCCCGCCCCCTCATCCAGCCCCGCCACGGTCGGCTCGGGCTGATCGCTCTTCATCACCTGGCTGGGATGCTTGATCGTCAGCGTTTTTCCATGGGCCACTTCCAGATACTGCAGCCGCCGGTCCCGCTCGTTCCAAAGGATCGTCAGCCCCTGCCCGTCGAAATCGTACTCATCCCCGCGCAGCACCACCGGCACCTGATCGGCTTCCACGCGCTTGCCCGTGTTGCGATTCTTGAAGGCCTCCGAAGTGATCTTGAACGATTCGTTGTTGAATGCCGCGTTCTCCAGCGTGATCGTCAGCGCCGAGTGCGGCTTGCGCGGATCGCCATCCGGCAGCGCCAGCAGCGCATCGTCCAACTGCACGGCCGGCTGCGTGATCCCGTGGAACAGCTTGATCACCACGTTATGAAGACGCCCGCGGCTGGGCGTATCCCGCGACCCCGACAGCGCCCTGGCCCCGGTCTTGTTCCCATCATCCATCACGATCTCGCCCGAATCCCCCTCGATGGAAATCGCCCGGCGATCGCTCATGAAAAACTGCGCCCGCGGATTCTTCACCTCAACCCAGCCATCGTTGCGCGGCTTGTAATCGTCCGCCTTGAAACGCGACACCAGCGCCGCCGTCTCCGTATCGTACCGGTTCACATACGCCCCGCTCCCCGGCCCATACGGCTTGTCCGTATCCTTCGGCCGCTGCACGAGCGGCTTGGAAGGCCCATCGCTGCTGCGCACCTTGTTCCGCCGATCCGGCTGCATCCACCAATACCCCAGATACGCCAGCGCCAGGATGAACGTCGTGAAGAAAACTAGAACAATGGTTCGCAAGGGTAGGTTCCTATAGAGCGTCAGTGGTCAGTTGCCCGTGGTCAGTAGTCCGACCTCAGACCGCACAACCAACAACTAACAACCAACAACTAACAACGGACAACGAACAACGAACAACGGACAACGAACAATTGACCATGGACAATTGACAATAAACAATCAACCTTCTTCCGTAATATCCATCATCTTCAACGGCACCAGGTCCTGCACATCGATCAGCCCGATCGGCTGATCCTCGCCATCCACCACCGGCAATTCATCGATCCGGTAATGCTTCATCAGCGCCATCGCCTCCGAAGCCAGCGCATCGCCGCGCACGCGCTTGGGATTTTTCGTCATGACTTCGCGCACCGGCCGGGCCAGGGCGGCGCCTTCTTCATTGGTAATCAGCCGCCGCAGATCGCCATCCGAAAAAATCCCCGCGATCTTTCCGGTCCCCTCATCGAGCAGGATCACCGCCCCGCTGCGGCGTTTGATCTTCGAAACCTCCCGCAGCACTTGTCCGACCGTCAATCGCTCCGAGGCCACCGGCAGGTTCTCGCCCCGCTTGAAGGTCATCGCTTCCGATACCTTGATCAGCTTCCGCCCGATCTGGCCGGCCGGGTGATACATTGCGAAATCCTCGGCCGTGAACTTCCGCAGCTTCATCACCGACAAAAACAGCGCATCCCCCAGCGCCAGCATCGCCGTCGTCGAGGCGGATGGCGCTAATCCCAGCGGGCACGCCTCCCTGAGCCTCCCATACGCCAGCACGATATCCGAGAACCGCGCCAGCGAGCTGCTTCGCGTCCCCGTGATGGCGATCACCGGATGCTCCAGCCGCTTGACGATATTCAACATCCGCAGCAATTCATCCGTCTCCCCCGAATCCGACAATATCAAGACCACATCCCCCCGCCGCAGCGACCCCACATCCCCATGCACCGCCTCGGCCGGGTTCAGGTAATGCGATGGGGTGCCCGTCGATGAGAACGAAGCCGACAACTTCCGCGCGATGATCCCGGCCTTGCCCACCCCCGAAGTCAGCAGCGCCCCCGGGCAATCCAGAATCAACCGCGCTGCCTTCTCAAAATGCTCATCCACCGCCCCCGCCACCCCCGCCACGGCGGAAGCCTCGGTGCTGATCACCTGCAGGGCGAATTGTCGAAGCGCATCATCCATTGGATTATTTATCGGACGCTCATTCAGTCAAAATGCAGGTTTTATGCCCTGGTGACATGGCCGTCCCGGCCGTGCTGAACAAGTGACCCCGCGGCCATTTCATCATTCAGACGCATTTCCAATGCAGACACACTCCGCATGGGCGGGACGCCCATGTCACTGGCGGGCCCCTCGGACGCCGCTAATTATCGGCCCACCCCAACTGGAATCAAGGGCATCCGCTGGATATGAATCCCCCGCCCACTACAATACCTTGTACCCCCGACCAAGGATGACCTCGTGGATTATCGCGTAGAGCTGGATGTCTATAACGGCCCGATGGACCTGCTCTTATATCTCATCAAGCGCGATGAGCTGGACATCTACGACATCCCTATTGCCACCATCACCGACACCTACATGGGGTATGTCCGGATGCTCCGGCAGATGACCCAGGAAGATGGCCTCGATATTAATATCGCCGGCGATTTTCTCGTTCTTGCGGCCACGTTGATGGAAATCAAGTCCGCCACCCTCCTCCCCCGCGTTGAGAAAGCCACTCGCGATGGCTCCCCCAGCGCCGCCGACGAACTGGCCGACCCCCGCTACGAACTGATCCAGAAACTCCTCGAATACAAGAAATTCAAAGACGCCGCCTCGGTCCTGGACCATCGCCAGGTCGAATTCGCCTCCAGATTCCCGCGCTACCCCGCCCTCCGCAAAGAAGAAGGCGGCGATGAGCCCCCTCCCGTCGATCTCGAGGAAGTTCAGATCTGGGACCTCCTGACCGTCTTCAATCGTCTGATGAAGGAAGTCGGCTCCCTCAAGCGCGGCCGATTCCACGAAGTCAACTACGATGACACCCCCATCGAGCTGCACGCCGCCGACATCGAAGACCGAGTCGTCCGCGAAGGCCGCGTAACGCTTCGCCAGCTCATCGAAGGCCGAACCACAAGAAGCGAGATGATCGGCATCTTCCTCGCCCTGTTGGAACTCATCCGCGAAAAAAAGGTGCTGGTCGTCCAGGATGAAGCGACCTCCGAAGTCGAAATCATCAACGCCCCCGCCGAACACCGCGCCACCTACGCCCATGCCTCGATGAATCTCTCCGAAGAAGCCGCCATCTCCCGCGACTCGGCCGAAGCGGCTGAATCTCCCGAGTCCGATGTAGTCTCAACTGGATTGCCTGGAGGCGCGGAAGAGTTGGGGTAAGATGAACTCCATGCTTAACCAACAGAATCGTCCGGCCCTATTTTTGACTGCGATCTTGTTCCTGTTTCCCGTCACCCTTCTCGCAGAATCGAAAAAAGGTCCCGCCATTCTTCTCTCCGGCCACACCAACCAGGTGCTGGGCATCTCCTTCAGCCCTGACGGCAAATCCCTCGCCTCGGCAAGCGCTGATGAAACCGTCAAGCTTTGGGATTTGGGCACCGGCCAGGTGACGCTCACCATGAAGGGCCACCAGATGCCCGTGCGCACCGTGGCTTTCAGCCCCGATGGCAAACAAATCGCCTCCGGCAGTTTCGACAGCACAGTCAAGCTCTGGGACGCCGCCACCGGCAAGGAAATCTCCACACTCAAGGGCCATCGCGGCTTCGTAATGAGTGTCGCCTTCAGTCCGGATGGCAGGCGTTTGGCCTCCGCCAGCGATGACAAAACCATCAAGCTCTGGGACCCCGCCACTGGCCGCGATCTGCTCACAATCAATGGACATGCCAATGACGTCGAAAGCGTGGCCTTCAGCCCCGACAGTGCCCAACTCGCCTCCGCAAGTGACGATCGGACTCTCAAGCTCTGGGATGCCGCTACCGGCAAGGAATTGCGCACCTTCAAGGGCCACACGAAAGATGGTAATTGTTTACCGCCTCCACGCGCAGATCAAGCCTGGCCCCGTGGTGGTGAGAATTCTTATGACTGGGAGTTGACCGGCTATCCGCCGCCGATCAGCAGGGGTCGCTGTTGCGGCGGCGCCCGCAGGACCTGGCCGAT
>JBBRTW010000155.1:0-14446 GCA_038244055.1 Tepidisphaerales bacterium
CGTCGATTGTGGATTTAATACAGTCGGGCTTTGAGGCCGGGGCGATCGCTCGATCAGACAATGAGACAATGAGACAATGAGACAATGAGACAATGAGACAATGAGACAATGAGACAATGAGACAATGAGAAACGGCCTTCGTGAATTAGCGCGAATCAGGCCGAACTCGTTTCGCATTCATGACATTTCCCAACCTTTCGGAAAGCCGTTTCCCACCGCACGCGCCCCGTTCCACAGCCACACGCCTTCGGGGCGTGATCTTCCGCTTCCGATTCTCGCTTCTCGCTTCTAACTTCTAACTTCTCATTGTCTCATTGTCTGATCGAGCGATCGCCCCGGCCTCAAAGCCCTACTGTATTAAATCCACAATCGACGTAGATGTTCTCACCAGTGACGCCGCTGGAAAGATCGCTGAGGAGATAAACGGCGGTCTTGCCGACTTCATCGACTTCAATATTGCGGTGCAGCGGGGCTTTGCGCTCGGTGTGGGCGAACATCTCATCGAGGCCGCCGACGCCCTGGGCCGCCAGGGTCTTGATCGGGCCGGCGGAGATGGTGTTGACGCGGATTTTTTTCCGGCCCAGATCGTAGGCCAGGTAACGCGCGGTGGCCTCCAAAGCGGCCTTGGCGACGCCCATGACGTTGTAGCCGGGGATGACCTTTTCAGCGCCGTAGTAGGTCAGGGCGATGATCGAGCCGCCATCGGGCATCATGGGGGCGGCGGCGCGGGCGAGAGCGATCAGGCTGTAGGCGCTGATATCGAGTGCCTGCTGGAAGACCTCGCGCGGGGTGGTGGTGAAATTGCCATCTTCCTTCTTGAGGTAGAGGTAGTTGGCGAAGGCCAGGGAGTGGACCAGGAAGTCGATGGTGCCGAATTTTTCCTTGGCGGCGGCGAAAAAGGCTGCGATATCCTCATCGCGGCCGACATCGCAGGGGAAAAAGAAGGCATCCTTGATACCCTGCTCTTCGATGCCTTTGCCGGCGCGGCGCTGGCTTTTTTCGATATTGTCCATCGGCAAGAAACCGAAACCAACGGTGGCCCCCTGCCGGGCGGCGTTGCCGCCGATATGCGCGGCGATGCTGCGGTCGTTGGCGACGTTCAAAACCAGGCCTCTTTTGCCATCCAGCAATCCCATGAGATCTCCTAAAAAGTCGTGGCCGTAGCTTAGTGGCAAGGGGGAGCGGCGGCAACCCAGCGCGAAAAGATGGCGTTTTGCGCTTTATTCATTGGATTGGCATAGGGTATACTCCGGCCGTCACATCGTCCGCACCGCGGGTTTGAGATCGACATTTTTCTGAGGAGCGCCCATGTCGCGACGTTTGCGCGCGTTTACACTGGTCGAACTGCTGGTGGTGATCGGCATCATCGCGTTGCTGATCAGCATCCTCCTGCCGGCGCTGAACAAGGCGCGGGACAGCGGCAATACCGTCAAATGCCTGTCGAACATGAAGCAGTTCGTGCAGGCGGCGCAGTTGTACGGCAACGAGAACAAGGGGTATGTCATCCCCTACCAGAACGCGATGCAGGAGCACTGGTCGTGGATCATGGTCAATGCCAATTACATCAGCGGGGCGACGGTCGCCAAGGGCGGGTATGCATCGCCGGCCGAGACGAACAGCATTTTCTACTGCCCCTCGGGGAACTCGGACGTCACTTCGATCGACCTGAACAGCAACACGGCCATTCCGGCCAACCGGGCGGATGACCGGGCCTCGATGGCCTATCCGCACCAATCGGCGGTGGATCCGACGCAGTGGCTGCACGTCTGGTACGGCATGAACGCCGATGAGGGGACCGATCCGCAGAAGGGCACCCCCTGCCGGCGGATCAATCCGGCATCGGCCGACCGGATGACCAAGTTGACCATGGTCAAACGGGCGAGCGATATGGTGATGTTCTTCGATGGGATGATCTATCACCACACGGGGATGAACGGCAACCGCGTGGCAGCGCGGCACGGTCGGAAAACGCAGACGAACATCGCGTTCTTCGACGGGCACGTGCAGACGTTCTTCACCAAGGAACTGCCGGGAGGGATGGGAACGGCGGACAAGGCGGCGGCGGTGGCAGCATTCAGCCTGGCGAATCTGAAGGCGAACTATCCGACGCCGCTGTGGTTGCTGGAGCAGCAGTATTGAGGTCGAGGATTGCGCGGAATCGGGGGCGCGGCGGAGTCGATTGCAAACGCCCGGTCATTTCTCCGGGAAACGAGAGCGATCATGTCGAATCGTGCCCGGGCTTTTACGCTGGTGGAGTTGCTGGTGGTGATCGGCATCATCGCGCTGCTGATCGGCATCCTGCTGCCGGCGCTGAGCAAGGCGCGGGAAAGCGCGCGGACGGCGGCGTGCCTGGCGAATATGCGACAGTTCGTGTCGGCCGGGCAGATGTACTCGGCCGAGAACAAGGGATACATCCTTCCGGCCGGTACGCCGGCGGGGGGATGGTGGTGCAATCTGTTGACCGATGCGGGTTATCTGACCGCGCCATCGGCCGGGAGCGGGCCGGAAACCAAGAGCGTTTTCTACTGCCCATCGGGGAACCAGGATACGTTTCCGCCGGATCTGACCAACAACGACAAGATCCCTTCGAGCCGGACGGATGATTACAACTGCATGTCGACCATCCAGACTTCTCCGGCGACGGGGACGGTGATCCATCTCTGGTACGGCATCAACGCCGACGAAGGGAGCAGCAAGGAAAAAGGCGCCCCCTGCCGGCGCGTGCAGAATTGGACGACGGACCGGCTGATCCCGCAGAGCGCGATAAAGCGCTCTTCGGAGATGGTGATGTTCTACGATGGGCTGATCTATCACCATATGGCCGTCAATGGCAATCGGCTGAGCGCGCGGCATGGGAAGAAGACGCAGACGAACCTGGCCTTTTTTGATGGGCATGTGGAGACCTTTTTTACGCGGGACCTGCCGGGGGGAATGAAACTGGCGGATTCGGCGGCCACGGTGGCGGCGTTCGATGTGAATAACCTGAAGGCGAAGTATCCGACGCCGATCTGGAAGTTGGAGCAGCAGTGGTAGGGAATAGGGTTCAGGGTTCAGGGTACAGGGTATAGAGTATAGGGTATGACGATTCTCGATTTCATCATCGTCGTGGTCTGGGGCATGCCCAGACGCGCGATGGGTCATTGATGCGGAAGTGGCTTTGTTTTCGGCTCGTCGGCGCATCGCGCCCAAGTTAGACGCCAAAGTCAGGAATGGCGTCTTCGAATTGACGGGCGCGGAGACGGAAATGTTTGGTATTTTATGGGCGTGTGTGGGTAGGATGTTTGCCATCACATTTGGCCTTCGGCCGGAATGGGGCATTGATGCTCGGGCGAAATCTGGTTGTGGCGGTGTTATTGATGGTTTCCGCGGCTGCGCGGGCGGACACGATCGTGCTGACCGATGGCACGAAGATCGAAGGTGTCGCCTTCCAGCAGGGCGAGAAATACTGGATCAAATCGGTCGATGGATCGACGCGAACCGTGCCGATGAGCGATGTCGCATCCATCACGCGCAATGGCGTGGTGGTCGGCGGCACCGGGGCAACTCCGGCGACGCCTCCGCCGGTGGCCAATACATCGGCTGAGGGCGGGGCGGCGGCGGTCACGCCGGCGGCCACGGGCGGCGCGACATTTACCGCGACCAAGCGCAAGGCGGATGCGGCGACGGTGCCCATCGCGGCCGTCACGCTGTGGCAGAAGTTCATCGATGAGAATCCCACGGACCCCGATCTGGCGACCGCGCAGAAAGAGCTCGATGCGTGGCAGAAGCTGTCGGATCAGGGCGCGGAAAGAATCAACGGCAAATGGGTGGCCGGGGAGGAGCGAAAAAAGGTGGTCGAGAAGGCCGCGAAGCTGACGATGGAGGGCTGGGAGCTGATGCGCAGCAACCAGACGCTGCAGGCGATCAAGAAGCTGGAGGAGGCGCTGCGGCTCTATCCAAATTCCTTCAAGACCAATTTCGCGCTGGGGTATCTGTACATCCTGGCGGATAAGAACCAGGAATCGCTGCGGTATCTGGAGGCCGCGCTGCGGATGAATCCCAAGTCGCCCGAGACGCTGAATAACATGGGTGTGGCGCACATGCAGATGCGGCATTACGTGGAGGGGATCGGCTATTTGCAGCGGGCGGCGGAGTATGGGGATTCCGCGCCGCTGGTGCAGAACCTGGTCAATGGGCTGGCCGCCCTGCCGCCGACCGCGCGGAACACGATTAAGCTCAAGCCGGCGACGGAGACGGCGCAGCTCCTGGCCTCCAAGTACAACATCGGCGGGCCCAGCGGAATGGTCACGATCGTCGGACTGTCTCCCAAGGTCGAGAAGTCATCGGAGGATGAATCGCGCTATGCGGTTTCCAGCGGCACGGGGTTCCTGATCACCGATGGCGGATTGATCCTGACCAATCGGCATGTGGTCAAAGGCGCAAAAACGATCGTGGTGATGATGGAGGGCAAGAAGCCGCGCTCGGGGGAAATCGTGGTGATCGATGAGGATCAGGATTTGGCGCTGGTGAAGCTCAAGACGGTCAAGGAGAAGACGCCCTTCGTTCAATTCGGCAAGACCGGAAAGCCCAACGATGGCGCGGAATGCACGGTGATGGGATTCCCCCTGATCGACCGCCTGGGCGCGACCATCAAGATCACCCGCGGCATCATCTCCTCGGGAACGGCCGACAACGAAGGCGCGGATATCGTCACCGATGCCAAGGTGAACCCCGGCAACTCGGGCGGGCCGCTGCTCGATAAATACGGCAACATTATTGGGATTGTGACGATGAAGTCCGCCAACAGCCAGTTCGAAGACAGCTTTGGGATGGCGATCTCGGCCGGGAAAATCCGGAAATTCCTCGAGAAAAACAACGTGACCATCACGCCCGCGGCCGATGGGGCGACCGCGCTGAGCACGGAGGATATCGCCACGAAGGTCAAGCCGGCGGCGGTGTGCATCATCTGTACGGAGCGGGAGGGGAAGGAATAGCCGGCGCTTACTCGGCATCCGCCATTTCCAAGTCCATCGCGGCAGCCATCTGCTCGTCGCTGGGGGCGGCGGCGGTAACGGCTTCGGGCTCGAGGGCATCTTCCTTGAAAAGCCGCTGCTGCTCGAGGCGCTTCTTGCGCTTGGAGCCGGCGCCGGCGAGATCGACGGCATCGTTGCCGAGCTTGGTGCGGAGATCGTCGATCAGGATCTGCGTCATGCGCACGGCCAGATCATTGCCCAGGCGGAGGGTGGCCAGATGCTGGCCGCCGGCGTCTTCGAAATGGGTCTGGACGTAGACGGGGAGCTTGCCCTTGCTGGCGGCCAGGATCGCCCTCACCTGGTCGATGCTTTCGGCGGTGTGGCGGGCGCGGTCGAGCTTGAGGATCAGTGCGGTGGTGAGCTTCTCGATCGCGGCTTCGATCGGCAGAACTTCATTCACCATGATCGTTGGCGTCTCGCGCTTCTTATCGACCTTGCCCTTGATGAAAACGATCCGCTCGGCCTGGATGGCATCGGGATAGCGCTCGATGACGCTGGCGTAGGTTTCGGCGAAACACATGCCTTCGATCTGGCCGTCGAGGTCTTCCAAGCCGAGGATGGCCCATTTCTGCCCGGCGGAGCGGCCGGATTTTGCGATCTTGGCGCGGACGATGCTGAGCATGCAGCCGATGGTGACTTCGACGCCTTCGGTCAGATTGAGGGCCTCGCGGGTGGAGGCGGTGGTGTAGCGGTCGATGGCGGCCTGATGCTCGGCCAGCGGGTGGCTGGTGATGTAGAAGCCGAGGAGCTCTTTTTCGAATTTGAGGAGCTCGGCGGGCTGGAATTCGGCGACATCGGGAAGCGTCGGCGCGATTCTGGGCATGGAAGCGGTGGCGGGGTCGGATGCGCCGAACATGCTGAGCTGGCCGGAGCGCTTGTCGTTCTGGGACTGCTGACCCATCTCGACGGATTTTTCGGCGATGTTCATGAGCTGGGAGCGGCGGGCGCTGGTGGAGGCGAACGCGCCGCATTTGATGAGGGCTTCGATGGTGGATTTGGTGACGGTGCGGAGATCGACGCGCTCGCAGAAATCGTAGAGGTGCGGGAACGTTCCCTTGGCGCGCTCGGTGATGATGGCCTCGACCGCCTTCTCGCCGACGCCGCGGACGGCCATGAGTCCGAAGCGGATGACGCCGTCTTTGGGGGAGTCCTGAGTGCTGGGTGCTGAGTCCTGAGTTTTCTTTTTGCGCGAGGGTTTGCCGGGGCGATCGACGTAGACGGGCGTGAAATCCTTGTGGGAAATGTTCACATCCGGCGGGAGGACTTTGATGCCGGTTGAGCCATCGGGCATCTTCATCCGCTTGCACTCTTCGATGTACTCGACCACCTTGTCGGTCGATCCCATTTCGAAGGTGAGCACCGCGCTCATGTACTCGACGGGGTGGTAGGCCTTCATGTAGGCGGTCTGGTAGGCGATGATAGCATAGCGGGTGCTGTGAGACTTATTGAACCCGTAACCCCCGAACTTCAGAATCAGATCAAAAATCTCCTCGGCCTTTTCCTTCGAGACGCCCTTGGCCATCGTGCCCTTGATGAATTCGGGCTGGAATTTGGCGATGACTTCGATGGTTTTCTTGGAGATGGCTTTGATGAGTTTGTAGGCATTGGCCAGCTCGATTCCGCCGAGCTGGTTGAAAATCTGCATGACCTGTTCCTGATAGACCATGATCCCGTAAGTTTCCGAAAGGATCGCATCCATGATCGGATGCACCTTCGGCACCGCCTCCCGGCCATGCTTGCGATTGCAATAGAGCGGAATCAGCTCCATCGGCCCCGGCCTGTACAGCGCATTGGCGGCGATCAAATCCTCCAGGCGGTCGGGCTGCATCTTCATCAGCAGGTCCTGCATGCCGCCGGATTCGAATTGGAAGATCCCCTTGGTTTCGCCCCGGCAGAAGAGGGCCAGCACGTTCTTGTCGGCCAGGTCGATCGCTTCGATGTCGATGCGGCCTTTGTCATCCAGCGGAACCGGTGGACGAGGCTTCGCGAGTCCGGAGTGCGATGATATTGCGGATTTCGGATTGCGGATTGCGGATTGTTCATCCTTCATCCTTCCGGCTTCATCCTTGCGCCCTTCTCGCTTCTCGCTTCTGAATTCTCTCCGCCTGAACCCTGAACCCTTCCACCCCCTCCCCGCGCACTTCCCGCGTTTGAAACTCCAGATCGATCGACCGTGTCAACGTGGTGAGCGTGCGCAGGCCGAGGAAGTCCATCTTGAGCAGGCCGCATTTCTCGGCGATGGGGCCTTCGAACTGGGTGAGGATGTTGTCGTCCTTGTCCTTGCAGAGGGGGATGACATCATTGAGCGGCTGATCGGCGATGATCACGCCGGCCGCATGTACGCCGGCGTTGCGGCACATGCCTTCGAGCTTCTGGGCGAGATCGATCACCTGCTTGATGGTTGGATTGCCATCGTACAGCGCCGCCAGATCGGGCACCTGCGCCAGCGCTTTCTTGAGCGTCACGCCCGGCGTGCCGGGGATCAGCTTGGTGAGCTTGTCGATGTCGGCCAGCGGCACGCCCAGCACCCGGCCGACATCCTTGCACGCCGCCTTGGCCGCCAGTGTGCCGAAGGTGATGATCTGGGCGACGTGGCCGTATTTCTTGCGGACGTATTCGATGATCGATTGCCGGCCGTCCTGGCAGATATCGATATCGATATCGGGCATCTCGTTGCGGCTCGGATCCATGAACCGCTCGAAGAGCAGGTTGTACTTGACCGGGTCGACATTACAGAGCCCCAGGAGGAAGCCGACCATCGTGCCCACGCCCGAACCTCTGGCCCCAACCGGGATGCCATGCTCGCGGGCGTAGTTGCAGAAATCCCAGACGATCAGGAAGTAGGAGCAGAAGTTCTTCATGCAGATGATCTTCAGCTCGTACTCGAGGCGGTCGCGGATGGCCTGCGGGACATCCGCCGATCCGTAGCGCCAGACCAGGCCGTCTTCGCAGAGCTGGCGGATGTAGCGCTCATCATCCTTTAAGGGTTCAGGGTTCAGGGTTGAGGGTTCAGCAGAAGGACCGCCCACCGCATTTGCTGAACCCTGAATCCCGATCCCCACACCGTTCGCATTGTCTGAACCCTGAACCCTGAACCCTGAACCCTTCAACTTCTCCGGCGGCACTTTGTAGACGGGGGCGTACTTCTTGCCGAAGTCGAGGGCCAGGTCGCACATCGCGGCGATGCGGGTGGTGTTCTCGATCGCTTCGGGCCATTCTCCCAGCGCCTCGGCCATCTCTTCGGGACTCTTCAAATACAACGCCGTCGGATATTTCAGCCGGCCTTCTTCGCTAATCTGCCGGCCCATGCTGATGCAACAGAGGACATCATGCGCATGGTGATCATCTTTGCCGAGAAAATGCACGTCATTGGTGCCGACGATCCCGCAGCCGAGCTTTTTGGCGATCTCGACCAGCTCGGGATTCACATCATCCTGCTCCTTGATCCCCTGCTTTTGAATCTCGATGAAAAAATGATCCTGCTCGAAAATGGTCAGATACGTTTCGGCGATGGTGCGGGCGGTTTTGCCATCGCGCTTCATCAGGGCCGAGGGGATTTCGCCGCCGAGGCAGGCGCTGGTGCAGATCAGGCCTTTGCTGTACTCGCGGAGAATATCCTTATCGATGCGCGGCTTGCGGTAGAAGCCATCGAGATAACTGGCCGAGGAGAGCTTGAGGAGATTTTTGTACCCTTCGAGATTCTTCGCCAGCAAAAGCAGGTGATAGGCCGCCTCGCCGTTGATATCCCGGCGCTCGGCGCGCGAAGTGGGGGCCATGTACGCTTCCATCCCCAGGATCGGCTTGATCCCCTCTTTTTTGCACTCGTTGAAAAATTCAATCACGCCGAACATGCAGCCGTGATCGGTAATGGCCAGCGAATCCATCCCCAGAGCCTTGGTGCGCTTGACCAGCTCAGGAACTTTGCAGGCCCCATCGAGGAGGCTGTAGTGCGTGTGGACGTGTAGGTGGGTGAAGGGCATTGGGGGAGGGTGTGAATTCTAAATGATGAATGATGAATGATGAATGATGGATGATGAATGTTACTCCCTCTCCTGTACTCGGGAGAGGGCGGGGGTGAGGGTCTTACTCCATCTCCAAAGCGGCGTCTTACTCCCTCTCCCAAGCGGCGCAGAAAAAGCTGATATGCCGCGATGCTAAACCGCCGCGTGGGAGAGGGTGGGGGTGAGGGGGTTTTTCTTGCGAAGACATCATCGTTCTCCCAATCACCGAAGACCCTCACCCTAACCCTCTCACGAGTACAGGAGAGGGGTTGCTGATTCTGTATACCCACCCGCCCAATCCTCGCAAGCGGTTGAAAGCTGGCGGGGGATTCGGCCGATAACCACTTTGAGCGTATCATCATTGCCCTGCACCCTTTGAAGGCTTTTCTTATCGTGGCGAAAATTGTTCAACGCGTGTCAAACACCCTTCGCGGCGCGAGGCGGCGTCTGCGCGCCATGCCCGAACGCCTGCGCGGGGCCTGGCGGCATCTTTTTCCACCCTCCTTCGAGCATTCATTCGATCCGATTGAATCATCCGGGCTGAGGGCGGTTTGTCATGAGGAATTTCCGGGGGATGAAGCGACTCTGGCGGCCTGGGAAGCGCTTTTCACCGCCGCGCCCTTCGCAGCCGGCTTCCATGCGCCGGCCTGGCAGAAGGCGATGTGCGAGACCATCGTCCCCGAAACCCGCCTGCGCCTGATCCTCGTGTGGCGCGGCTCACAGATGGTGGGGGCGCTGGCGATGCAGATGCGCGATGATGGAGTGCTGGAGAGTGTGGGCGCGAGCGTGACGGATTATCTCGATCCGCTGATCCTGCCGGAGATCGAAGAGGATGTCTGGCGGGTGATCTTGAAATTGCTGGCGAAATTGCGGACGGCCAAGCGGCCCGAGGTGGCGCTGCATTCAATTCGCCCGGGCGCGCCGTGCCGGTTGCTGTTGCCGAAACTGGCGGCCGAGGCGGGATTCGCCTTTGAAGAAAAAATCGCCGAGTACACACCGCAGTTGACGCTGCCCAAAACCTGGGATGAGTATCTCGCCACCCTCGATGCCCACGAGCGCAAGGAAACTCGCCGGAAGATCAACAAGGTCATGACCAAGGGCGCCGGCCGGCTGGTGCGCTGCTCGGCCGATCCCGACGAGATCGCCAAAACGCTGGAACACACTTACGCGCTAATGGAACAAGCGCCGGGCGGCAAGGGTGAGTTCGTCAAGACCACGCTCCGCCATCTGCTGGCCAGGGGCGTGCCCCCCATGATCGCGGCCGGGCGGCTCTGGCTGACGACGCTCTACGTCAACGACCAGCCGGCCGCGGTGACGATCCAATTCCCCCACGCCGGCGGGCCGATGCTCTACAACTGCGGCTACGACAACGCCAAGCGCGAATGGAGCCCCGGCGTGGTGCTGACGGCCGAGACGATCAGGCTGGCAATTGAGGCGGGAGCGCCGGTGTATGATCTGCTGAGGGGGCAGGAGGGGTATAAGTATAAGTTGGGGGCGGTGGATCAGCCGCTTTGGGGCGTCGTTTTGAGAAAAAGGTGAGGACCTCACGCCTTATGGCCCGCCGCTATTTTCCCCACCAGTCATCGGCGGCCTGATAAGCAATGCCGGCAACGTACAGCGTGGCTTCATCCGTTCCATATTGAAACAATACCGTGATGAAGTGTCTCTTGCCCTCATGATCCTTGTCAAAGGTGAACATCTGGCAGTTCTCTCGATAAGGAAAATGCGATGGCTTGCTCAAAAGCGTTGGGTTCAACTCCAAGGCTTTCAACTGCGACAAGGTGTACTCCCTTATCGCAGGCGGCATTTTGAGGATGTCCGCCTTCGCCCTGTTACTGAGCACCGCCGCGTATTTCATTTTCGAGCTCCGCCAGGGTCGAGGTCTCACCGCGACGGATTTGGGCGAACGACTCCTCAAGGCCTTCCGGAGAGAAACAGGTGATTGTCTTAAGATCGCGCCACGCATTCGTAAACGCGACCTGCCCCTCAAATTGATAGCCCTTTGTTTCAAGCTTGCCAATCAGATCGGCGGTGCCTCCAAACGATTTGTCGAGCCGGATGTAAAGGCCGAAGATCGCCGCCATGTTCCATCGGTCGCCTTCGATATTCTTCGCCTGCCATCGTTCAACGTAATGATTGATGTCCCTATAGATATCCCGGACACTTTCCATCAGGGCTTGGATATCCATGCAGATTGTGGCCCGATCCTGATCGATTTTCAGCCTGAGCTCTTCAACTGAGCGCTCTGACGCTTCGACCTGGTTTTTCAGGACAATACTCATGAATCGTATCCAACCCGCCTTATGCTCCGTCAAATCATAGGCTTCCGCATCAAAGTTCTCGATACCTGAGCCAATGACACTCAATAGGATAACCGAAAGTCTATCGAATTGTGAGTGAAAACCACGGTCTCCAGGATATCCGGCAAATGACGACCGCCGAAACTCGCTGTTATGAACTTTCGCGATTTACCGTTCATCCAATCGCGCATATACTCGCGCGGGTTGTCCTTGAACCGTTTCCAGACGAATTGGATCGGAGACCACTGAATGAACGTCCTCGTCGCCGGCGGCGCCGGTTATATCGGCTCTCACACCACCAAGCTCCTCAAATCCGCCGGGCATCACCCCGTCATCTATGACAACGCCGCGCGCGGCCACAAAATCGTCGCCGGGATTCTCGGCGTCCCGGCCGTCTGGGCCGATCTCAACGACAGCCTGACCCTCATCAAAACCCTGCGCGATCACAAGATCGATGTGGTCATGCACTTCGCCGCCTTCGCCTACGTCGGTGAATCGGTCGAGCAGCCGCTGCTCTATTACCAGAACAATGTCGCCACCACGATCAGCGTTCTGCGGGCGATGGAGGCGGCCGGGGTTCACAAATTCGTCTTCTCCTCCACCTGCGCCGTTTATGGCGATCCCGAGGCGATTCCGATCACCGAGGATCAGCGTAAACTCCCCGTCTCTCCCTACGGCCGATCCAAGCTCATGGTCGAGCAGGTTCTCAGCGACTACGCGGCCAGCGACAAGCAATTTTCCTTCGCGGCCCTGCGCTATTTCAACGCCAGCGGCTGCGCGATGGATGGGGCGATCGGTGAGGATCACGATCCGGAGACCCATCTGATCCCGGTGATTTTGCAGACGATCATGGGGCAGCGGCCGGCGCTGCAACTCTTCGGGACGGATTACCCAACCGCCGATGGCACGAACGTCCGCGATTACATCCACGTGGATGACCTGGCCGATGCCCACATCAAGGCCACCGAAAAACTCGCCCCCGGCAAAACGATCTTCTGCAACCTGGGGACGGGCAATGGCTTTTCGAATCGCCAGATCATCGCGGCGGCGGAGAAGATCACGGGGAAGAAGGTGCCGGTGATCGAGAAACCGCGCCGGCCGGGCGATGCGATCGCGCTGTATGCCAATCCAGCGCGGGCGAAAGAACTATTGGGGTGGGAAGCGAAGTACAAGGACCCGGAGACGATTATCCAGTCGGCGTGGAACTGGTTTTCGAAGCATCCGAATGGGTATCGGGGGACGTAATCTCCGAGTGCCAGGGAAGAAGCGCTGGGTGCCACGGCAAAGCGCCTAACGGCAATCGCATACGACAAGGATTATCGCTTGGCCGTGCCTCGCGAGATCGGCATCACCCCATTCGTCGATTAAGAGTGGCGACTCGCACGCCATGGAAAAGGCACGGCCAAGCGATTGCGCGCCCCGGCCTGCGAATGGTGTCAGGCGCTTGGCCGTGGCACCCACCATCCCCTTTTGGGCAATAGACGATCACACCACCGGCTCGATCACCGCGCCCATCGACCCCTTGCTATTCTGCAACCTCGGGTCCGCCCCATACCCCAGGATTTGATCGCGCTTGAGCTCGGCCAGTTCCTTGTGGGTGGTCATCACAATCACCCGCCCGGCCGCCGTCACCTGAACCGCCATCTCGGCCGCCCGGTCGCTGGTGTGGCCGAAAAGGTGATTGAGCATCTCCACGACGTAGACATCGGTGTGGTCGTTGTCATCGAGGAGCACGACATTGAACGCCGGCAGGGCCTTGGCCTTGTCGGCGGGCTTGGCACGCTTCCTGGTCTTGCCGGAAGCGGATTTCCTGCGGGCGGGCTGCTTGGGTTGAGTGCCCGCGCCGTCGGCTTCGTTTTTCTCGCTCTCATTCATCCCGAGCCACTCCTGAAGGGACCGATCCAGTTTCGCGCCGGCCGCGCTCAAAGCAACAAAAAACCGCGCGGCCGGTTAAGATTCGCGGTACGCCGCCGATCCAACTTGCCGTTGGCGAGGGTCGTGATACCGCTCGTACATCGGATGATTATACGCTCTTCGGGAAGCACAACGCCATGCGACTGACCCCCATCGCTCTTTTAGTCAGTATTCTGCTATTTTCACCCCGCGCGCAGGCCTGCCTCCGCGCCGAGCTCGATGCCCGCGCGGTGCAGTGGTCCACGCAGATCATCGAAGCCAAACTCGTCGAAGTAAGCGAGCGCATCGAAATCAAGGCGATCTCAGTGAAGGTCTCGAAGGAGCTCAAGGCGGCCAATCCAGGCGCACGGCCCGGCGATATCACGGCCGTTTACTGGTATCGGCTCTATTCTTTCGAAGTGCAATCCGTCCTCGAAGGCTCGGCCAAGCCCAAGCACCGCATCGAGGTGATTCGCTTCTTCGGTAAGGTGGATGACCCCACCGGCGCGTTCAAGGCACCGGCTTTTCCGGTGTCTCCATGCACCGAATTACTGACCCGCGCTTCGATCGGAAAATCGTTCATCCTGCTGCTTCGGCCGGAGCAGGATGTGAAAATGGATAAGCCGCCGATCTGGAGCGATCCCAAGTCCGACCTGCGCGAAAAGGAAGTCCACGATGTGCGCGGGCAGTGGGTCGTTCACATGATGGCGCGGGAGAAGGCGGATGATGCGGCCATCGCATCGCTGAAAAAACTGATCGCCGACACGCGCTCGGCCGAGCGGAAGAGGAGCGATCCCGATCTCAAGAAGCACGTTGAGACGATCGTCACCGGCAAAGACCCCGCCAAAGTCGAAGCCGCGGCCGCCGCCCTGCGCGGCGTGGGCTTTCGCGCGGTCAGCCGGCTCAAATCCGCCCGCGACGCCAAGGAGAGCACCGATGAGATCAAATCCCGCCTGTTGCCCCTGATCGCCGAGTTATCGCCCCCGGTCATGCAATTGCAGATGGATGCGCACAAGGAATAGGCCGGCGGATGGCATAAGCGCTACGGATTACCGCCCTGTCGCGATTTGCCCAGTGTCCTTCTGTATTGGATGAATTACAGGAGGCATTTGATGGCCAGGAAATATGCGAGTTCGTATTGGGTCGTTCGCGGTGTGAACCGGGATGAGGAGGTGACGCTGGTGGTCGAAGCCGGCTCGGTGACCAGCGCGGAGTGCTTCGCGGCCAAGCGTGGGATCGA
>JBBRTW010000156.1:0-14444 GCA_038244055.1 Tepidisphaerales bacterium
GCGCCCGAAAAAGGCCGCCACGCCCCAGAAATCTTCCTGGTTCCAGCGCTTGTCGAACGGATGCTCGTGGCACTGCGAGCACTGCATCTGCACCCCCATGAATCCCGAGGTCACCGTCCGCGTGATCACATCCACCTGCGGAACGTTTTTGTTATCCCCGTGCGCCACAAAGAAAATCCCGGCCGGCTGATTGCTCACCGACCCCTCCGCCGTGAGCAGCCCGCGCACTGTCTGATCCCAACCCTGCCCCTTGTTCACCTTCTCCGCGATCCAATCCACGAAGGGCTTGACGGTTGGCACCTTGGCCATCGTGTCCGATGGAATCAGGATGTCTCGCCAGATCGTTGCCAGGTGATTTCCAAAATCCGGCGAGGCCAGAAGCTGATCCACCAGGGCCGCCCGCTTTGCGGGATTGGTGTCGGTTGTGAACGCCTGCACCGCCTTGGACGTCGGCACTTTACCGATGATATCCACATATGCCCGGCGGATGAATTCCGCATCATCCGCAAGCGCCGAGGCGGGCACTTTCGCCAGGCTGATCTTCTCATCGATCAGCCGATCGATCTCCCCGGCCACGACCTTTGGATCGCGGGCGTTGTCCGTGCGGGACATCGGAGTGGATGGCGCGGACTCCGGCCCGGCCGAGGTCGTCGCATCCGTTTTAGGAGCGTAGGCCGACGCTTGATCCCTGGGCTGGGGCGCGATGACAGGCCCGGCCGGCGCGACGGCGCTGGCCACAACCACCGGCGACGGCGCGACAATCGTCGGCGCAACCGGCGCGGGTGGAATCGAAATCGGTGTGACGGCTGCAGGGGCGATCGCCACCGGCGCAGGTGCGATCGTCGGCGCGGGCGCAACCGTCGGCGCGGGTGTGACAGTCGGTGATGGCGTCGGCGTGGTGGGTAGTGCAACCGATGCATTATCCGTTGGCGACACTTCAGGCGTCGTCGACGAAGCTACGGCCGACGGCGCGGCGGCGGGCGGATCAGCGGGTGTCGCCGGCGCATCGCCCGGTCCGAACTTGATCCGATTGATTTCTTCCGCGCGGGCCCTCTGGCGATCCAGATTCTGCGCCCGCGCCAGCGCGAGCGCCGGGCTGATCGCATCGACTAAGTTCGAATTGGTTGTTGTGTCCGAAGACGGGCGCTGAGCCACTGGCCGTTGGTTGGCCTGCCGCTGCGCCGCCGCCATCGCCGCGAGTTTGGCCGCCCGCTTCTTCTGCTGCTTGGTCTCCGCCCCATCCGCCCCGACCGCCATCGACAACCCCACCGCCGCCATCAACAGGAATCTCGTCAGTCTCGTCAGCTTCGTCATGCGTCACCTTCCATACCCCGCCCATGCTCTTCCGGCCTACGACACAACTGCGAGCGGCATCCAACGCAACCGCAAGAATGCATTCTACATCCAGCTTGTCCGCATATTTGATTCCATCGGCGTAATTTTGCCAATTACCCAATTGGGTGATGCCTACCCAGATGGGTGAGTCGCATAAAAAGGAGGTTTGAACACCAATCCCGACCCCCGACCCCTCAGGGCAATCGCATATGGCATGAGATGGGCAGCAATTGCGGATTTCGGATTTCGGATTGCGGATTGAATTGCGGTCTTCAATCCGCAATCCGCAATCCGCAATCCGAAATCGATGCGATAGGATTGACATGCAATTGCCCTGCCTGAACCCTGAACCCCAAACCCTGAACCCTGAACCCTGAACCCTGAACCCCAAACCTACCGATTGGCATACATCATATTCCGCATCCCCGCCCAATACGTCATGAACAGATACGCCGCCCCAAGCAGCACCTCGCAACACAACACCACCAGGTAATTCGAGCCGCTGGCGATCGAAAAAACGTCCCGATGAACCAGCAGTCGATACCCCGCCGTGGTCGTAAAGGCCGCCAGACCGACCGGCAGATAGTGCGCCGAATGGAAATATAACCCCCGCAGCACCACGGCTTTAGGTAACCGGTAGCCCCGGTATGCCGCCTCCCAGGCCGTCAGCCAGGCCGCGACATGGGTCGTCCCCCATAAGAACAGATAGACCAATGCCGCCGCCGGAAAGATCAGCCAGAAGTTGCCCGGCGCTGGTCGGCCGAGAAACTGCAATTCCCAGTACCAGGTGGCATGTTCGTATAAAGCCCCGCCCAGCAGAAACGCCGATAGCATCCAATGGATACGGGCGAATAAAAGCGCCGGCCCGATCGCCTGGCGCGTCGCGAGCGATCGATAAAACCTTGTGGGATGAAGGATTATGGCCGCGGTGGTCCGAAAAAACCGCGACGCAAGCGATTTGGATGAATCTTCCCACTCAGGCGACCGTCTACCATCACCTGATCGGCTGAATTCCACCGGCTTGCCACATTCAGGGCAATTGCCATCGACGGGCAGGCCATCTAACGTATAGCCACAGTTCTCGCACAAGATTGAATTTTCCGCGGGAACAAATGTAGCGTCCGAAGGCATGTGGGTATGGTATACTCACCCAGGCCAGTCTGTCATTCGGGTCCGAGAATTCATGTCGTCCGGTGAAGCGCCCGAAGCGGAGGTATCATGAAAGTTGCGTCGCTCAACCTGTTGCGGTGTCTCGCGCTCGGCGCTGCGGCGCTGGCGCTGACCGGCTGCGATCGATCCTCGGCGCGCAAACCGATTGTCCTTGCGCCCACGACTCGCCCCGCCGGCAGCCAGATTTCCCAGTCCACGCAGCCGGCGCTGGTCAAGCTCCCCACCACCAACCAGTCCGCCGCCGCGCAGAAGAAGCATTCCTACATGCTCATCAACGGCGTGTGGGTGGAGTTCCCCGAAGCCAAACTGATCCTCCGCAAAGAGGGGGATCATGTCACCGCATTTCTCACCAGCAACGATCCGCCCGAAGTCCTCAATCCCGCCTATCAGGGCAATCGCTATTACTTCGAGCTCCGCCTCGACACGGTCGATGATGTGAAGAACCTCGCCCAGGCGGAATTCCGCTATCGCGCCCCCAGCATCGAGCCGGCCGATTCGCCGAATGGAATCTTCCTGGCCGGCGATCGCGATCATCTCCAGCCGTACGACATTCAAGTGGTCTTCGATCGCGATGGCGACAATAAAACCATCGCCGACATCCGCGGCCAGTTCATGATGTTCCCCAAAGGCCAGATGGTTGGCCAGATGCTGCCTGTCATGGCGACGTTGTCGGCCAAGGCCGATATGAAGTAATTCCCATGGATTACTTTGCACCCACCGCCTGACCCAACTTCGCTCCATCGCCGGTTGTTCCCTTCGAGTTCACATCCTTCTTGCCATACGTCCGCGCCCGGGGTGTTACCAGGCTGGTATCGACCGGCGCGTAGCTGATCTTGGCGCTGTCGCTGGCCTTGTCGTAGTCGGCGATGGTGGCCTTGAGGAAGTTCTCATCATCGCGCTCGGGGAAGGCCGGCTTGTAATGCGCGCCGCGACTCTCGTTGCGCAGGAGCGCGCCCTTGAGGATCGCCTCGGCCTGCAAAATCATATCGCGAAGGGCGCGGGTGAAGCTCAAATTCTGGTTGCTCCACATGCCCGTATCCGAGAGCTTGATCTTCTTGTAGCGGGCCTTCCACTCCTGGCAATTGACCAGAGTCTGCTCCAGTTTTTCGTTGTGGCGGACCACCGTGCAGTAGTCGGTCATGGTCTTGCCCATCTCCTGCCAGAGGAGGTACGGGTTCTCGGTTCCCTCCGCCTTGATCAGCACATCCTGGCGATCTTTCTCCTGTTTCTCGACCGCCTCGTAGACGCTCTGCGAAACATCCGCGGCCGCGACCGGCGCGGCGTCGTTGATGTAGGTCTTGATGCCGCTGCCGCCGAAAAGCCCGTCGAAAATGCAGGAAAGAAGCGAGTTCGCGCCCAGTCGATTCGCGCCGTGGTAGGCGAAGTTGACCTCGCCCATGGCGTACAGGCCGGGGATGTTGGTGGACATGTTCGAAGGATGGGCGAATTCCAGCCCGCCGGGCGAAGCTTCTTTTTTCTTGAAGGTCGTCCACAGCCCGCCCATCGCGTAGTGGACGGCCGGGAAGATCTTCATCGGTTCGTCGAGCGGATCGGTGCCGACGAACTTCTCGTAGATCTCCAGAATGCCTTCGAGCTTGCCGAGGACTTTCTCCCGGCCAATCTCTTTGACTTTGTCGCGCAGATCGAGGTAGACCATGTTCCCGCCGCCGACGCCCAGCCCATCCTGGCAGACCTGGAAGATCTCCCGCGTCGCGATATCGCGCGGGACGATGTTGCCGTATTTCGGGTAGCGCTCTTCGAGGAAGTAATAGCGCTCCGGCTCGGGAATCGAATTCGGCGAACGCGAATCCCCCGGCTTGCGCGGCACCCAGACCCGCCCGCCCTCGCCGCGGGCCGATTCGCTGATCAGCCGGCATTTATCCTCGCCCGGAATCGCGGTGGGGTGAACCTGCATCATCTCCGGGTTGGCGTAGTGAGCGCCCGCCTGATAGCAGCGCGCCAGCGCGCCGCCCGTGCAGATGACCGACATCGTCGACTTGCCGAAGACCAGCCCATTGCCGCCCGTCGCCATCACCACCGCATCGGCGCGGAAGGCGCGAATCTGCATGTTCTTCATATCCTGCGCGACGATGCCGACGCAGTGCGGGCCATTGGGCCCATCGTTGATCACCGGCCAGAGGAACTCCCAGAACTCATATTTCGTGACCCGCCCTTCGGATTCCCAGCGGCGGGTTTGTTCATCGAGGGCGTAGAGGAGTTGCTGCCCGGTGGTCGCGCCGGCGAAGAACGTGCGCTTGAAGAGCGAGCCGCCGAACAGGCGCAGATCGCGCTGGCCTTCGGGCGTGCGGTTGAAGGGAACGCCCATGCGGTCCAGCAGGTCGATGATCTTCGGCGCCCAGTTGGCCATCTCCAGCACGGGAGGCTGATCCTGCAAAAAGTCGCCGCCCAGGCAGGTCTCGTCGAAGTGAACCCACTCGCTGTAACCCTGCTGGCGGGCGATGTCGTTGCAGGCGTTGATCCCGCCCTGGGCGCAGACACTGTGGCTGCGCTTGACCGGCACCATCGAAAACAGATCGACGGCCACGCCTTCCTCGGCCAGCTTGATGGAAGCGGACAGACCGGCCAGGCCCCCGCCGACGACGATCACACGTTTCTTGGATGCTTCGGCCATTTCATTCCTCAGGGTGTCAATTGTTCATTGTCCATTGTCAATTGTTCGCTCATCTTCGTTGATGCTCCATCTCGCTCCACAATGGACTATGGACGATGGACAATGGACGTTTACAGCGGCTTTCCGAGCTTGGCACGTTTTTCGTGCAGGAATTTCAGGTGACGTTCGAGGTGATTTGTGTACATTTCGAGTATTTCCGCCAGGGTCATTTTGCCGCGCTCGGTGTGGATGCCGAAGCGGCTCCAGGCGCTCTCCGGCTGCTTTCGCAGCACTTTCGCCATGTTCCGCCGCGCCAGTTCGACGATGGTTCCGGCATCGGCGGCCGACTGGGAATTGTATTCCAGGTTGGCGACGAATTGATTCTCATCGAACCCCACCAGGAGCGGTTTTTCCTCGGCGATGATTCGCTTCATGCGATCGACGGCGACGAGCTCGGCATCCTGGAGATGAATGGCGATCTGCTGGATGGACCAGGTGCCGGCGATGGGGAAGGCGACGAGTTCGGCCTCGGTCAGACCGGCCAGCGAATCGCGCAGCTTTGTTCCACCTTGTTCGAAGCGATCGATGAGGGCTGGGTTCATGGTTGGGCTTCTCAAATCGGTTCCTGATTCATCGCTCTTCGCACGGGCGGGACGCCCGTGTCACTGGGACGTTTTTCACGGGCTGCCCGTTTCACTCGGGCGTCCTTCACGGGCGAGATGCCCGTGCCACCTCGGCCTACCTGGGATTTACCAGATGCACCGCGGCGGGCGTCGGCTTGATGGGTTCCGCGCCTTTGAGGCTGACGGCCGCGATCCAGGCGGTGAGGCCGCAGCCGAAGGTCAGGGCGAAAATCCCCGCGCAAACCAATCCCCAGCGCCGCTGGCTGGCCTTGCTGATGGTCAGGCCCCAGGTGATGGCGGCAGCCCAGAAGCCGTTGGCCAGGTGGAATGTCGCGGCCGCGATCCCCAGCGGATAGACCAGGAACGCGATCAGCCAATGCGCATTGATATGCCGCGCCGTGCTGGCGCTGGCCAGCCCGGGTTCAAATTCCAGATAGCTGCCCAGAAACCCTTTCATCCCCAGCACATGGAAAAGCAGGAACAGCACGATGATCACCGCGCTGGCCCGCTGGGCGAAGTAGAAGATGTTCTTGGCGTAGGGATAGTTCCCGATATTGGGCCGCCCCGCCAACGTGATCCAGATCCCGTAAACGCTGTGGAAGATGATGGGGATAAAGATCATCACCCACTCGATGGCCAGCAGAAATGGCAGCGAGTGAATCTTATTCACCTGCTCCTGGAACACATCGGGATTGCGCCCCTGGATGAGGCTGGCGTTAACGATGAGGTGGATGATGATGTACAGGCCGAAGACGATGCCGGTCAGCGAGTGGAGCCGCCGCAGCAGGAAATGCCGCGCGTTCGACTTGGCTGATGACAGCGCCATATGGGATGCGGTAGCTGTGGACACAGTCTTGGAGTCCTTTCTATTGGCAGGGGGGCATTATAGGGAGGAGGGCGGGGTCCGCCAACGGGTCGGGGGGAATGGAGAGGATTTGAAGGTAAGGCGTGACAAAGGGCAGGGCGGAGGTGCGGTTTATCGCTAATGTTAGCCGCTTGGGCTTGCCCAGCGCGTCGGGTGGCTCTCCTCTGATTATCGTTTTAGCGGTCCTGTTCCGCGGGACCCCATCATTGCGATGAATTGGCGGTGGAGTAAGCGCTGAAAAAGTGTAAGCCGCTCGACGCGCTGGGCAAGCCCAAGCGGCTAAAATAGTAAATCGAAGCTCACGCGATGGACAATCCATCAATGGGCTGCAGCCACTTCTCGACGCCATCGGCCTGCACCTGCTCCAGTGTCACCGCGCTCTCGATTCCGAAATTTCCAATCGCCGTCCGCCGCAGTTCAGTGAGATATCCACCCACGCCCAACGCCTTCCCCATATCGCGCGCGATCGCTCGAATATACGTCCCCCGCCCGCATTCGACGTGGATTTTCAGAAAGGGCCATGCGTAGTCGATGATTCGCAATTCGTAAACGGTCACCTTCCGCGCCTGCACCGTGAAATCCTTCCCCTTCCGCGCCAGTTCATAAGCGCGACGTCCGCCGACTTTGAGGGCGCTGAAAACAGGTGGCTGCTGCTCGATCTCGCCGATGAACCGCGCGGCCACGGATTGAATCTGCTCTGGCGTGGGAGGAATCGGATCGGAAACAACCCGCGTTGAATTTTCAGCGGTGTCCGCGCACGCACCACCCCCTCCCGCTTCACTCACATCTCCGCCCGCGCAACTTGCATCTCGGCCCGCGCCCCCAAACGCCTCCTCCGGCGCTTCCAGATCATCCGTCGCCGTCGTCGCTCCCAGTTTGATGGTCGCATCGTACCCCTTGCGCTGCCCCATTAGCTTCTCGCAGGTCTTGGTCGCCTTGCCAATCAAAAGCAAAAGTACGCCGGTTGCGAACGGATCGAGCGTCCCCGCATGCCCGATTTTATTTCCTTTGGGCAGCAACCTTTTCACCCGAGCCACCGCCCGCGCGGATGACATGCCCGGCGATTTGTCGAGGTTGATGATGCCATTGAGTCGCGGCGCTTCGCCCATATTGGCACTTTGAGTGCAACGCCTCCCCATCGTCAAGGCGCAATGAAATGACCGAACGCGGGTGAAGGCGTTCGGTCAGCTTGTGAAGCAAGTTAAATTGTAGCGGTTATGCCGCCTGATGATGCGGTGTCGGCTTGGGCGGGAACGGCCGGGTGCTGGCATCGCGGTCCCAGACAGCCTCCTGCTGTTCGAGGCGCTTGCGGGCGGCGATCTGGGCGTAGACGTAGACGAAGACGAACGTCGGCATGTGAATCCACAGCCAGGGCCGGATCAACATATGCAGCAGCGCGCCCTCATGCTTGCGCTGATCGTTGACGTTCAAATCAGGCCGGCTGGCCGCCAGTTCCAGATTTCCATAGGTCCAGCGCGTCTTCACCTTCAGCAGCATGCCGAAGCTCTGCGGCATGGTGACGGTGGCGAAGCAGGTTTCAACCACGCGGCGCTCGTGGGGCTTGGCGAGATTGCGGATGAACTTGTCATCGGCCGTGATGGATGGGAACTCCCGGAAGCGGGAGCGCAATTCCTTATCGATACAGTAGAAGCCGCCGCCCATCGCCCCTCGGCGAACATAGGGCATGGAGCGCCAGATGGCGTAATACCCTGCCAGGAACGGATTGTGGCCGCGATAAAGATGCTTGGCGCGGGGCATGGCCAGGTGAATGGTGGGATCATTGAAGGTGTTCACAACGTCCTGAAGGGCGTTTGGGCTCAGCTCAATATCCGCATCCAGATAGGCTCTAAGATCGTATTTGGCAACGCGGTCACCCAGATTGAGAGCGTGGGTCTTGCTGCCCACCGGTGTTTCAACCACCTCGATTTTGTCGGAAAAACGGCGGACGACATTGGCGGTCTCATCCGTGCAACCGTTAGCCACCACGATGATCTGCAAAGGGCGATCGATCTGATTGGCCAGAATGGACTTTAACGTCCGTTCAACAACTGTCGCCTCATTGTGGGCGGGAATAATAATGCTCAAACCACTCATATAATCTCGTCTCGTGCTCCTGGTCTCCATCCACCATCCCCGGCAAAAGCGGGGCCACGTCCTGTTCATCGGCAGCCATTGGCCGCGCGATAGAACAATCCTAGGCGATGTTCCAAATTGCCGCTACGAAGGAAAAATCCTGCAAGCGGCAGCCAATGTCTTAGAGCACGATGACCCACTGGCGGGGCCGTCTCAAGTCTGACACAGGATGCCGAACTTGGCAAATCGGACCTGAGTAAAGACGCCGCGCCGGGGGATTACCTTACATGAGGTTGGTTGACCTCCAATCGGCCGGAGACTATCCTGTCGCAGACCCACCGGCCGTTGCCGCCGGTCGGGGATATTTCCTGCATTCCCCCAGAATCTGGCATTCGTAAATCCTTGTGGGCTTGCCACTTAAGGAGCTAGCTTGGGCCTCTGCCTTCCCCAGTATCCAGAGTACGAGAAGAAGGAAAAGTGCGGTCTGTTCGGGATCTGGGGCACCTCCGAAGCCTCGCACATCACCTACCAGGGCATCTTTGCGCAAAACCATCGCGGGCAGGAGTCGGCCGGGATAACCGTTTCCGATGGTAAGGACCTCAAAGGCCACACAGGCATGGGGCTGGTCAGCCAGGTCTTCACCCCGCGGATGCTGAAAGAAGAATTGAGCGGACATGGGGCGATCGGCCACGTTCGCTACTCGACGACGGGCTCCTCCAAGCTCTGCAATGCCCAGCCGCTGCTCCGGCAATATCTCATGGGGCCGGTTGCGGTGGCGCATAACGGGAATCTGGTCAACGCCCAGTTGCTCCGGCACGAATACGAAAAACACGGGCATATTTTCCAATCCACAACGGATACCGAGATCATCGTCCACCTGCTGGCCAAGCCGACGCATGTGGAGAAGCACGATCCGCTGCCGCACGTTCTGAAGCATCTGCAAGGCGCGTATAGCCTGCTGTTTTTATTCCCGAATCGAATCGAGGCGGCGCGCGATCCCTGGGGGATCAGGCCGCTGGTGATCGGCAAGACGGCCGAGGGGCACTGGTGCGTGGCTTCGGAGACGGTGGCGTTCGATGCGATCGGGGCGACTTACATTCGCGAAGTCGAGCCAGGGGAGATCGTCACGCTGGATGATGCGGGGCTGCATACGCGCAACTTCGCCAAGCCGGCCGAGGAGCAGGCGCGGTGCGTGTTCGAGCACGTCTATTTCGCCAATCCTTCCTCGAAGATTTTCGGACAGACGGTGCATATCGTGCGCGAGGCGCTGGGGCGGCAACTGGCGAAGGAAGCGCCGGTCGATGCGGAATTCGTGCTGCCGATGCCCGACTCGGGGCGCTCGGCCGCGCTGGGTTTCGCGCGGCAGTCGCAGATTCCGTTTGAGGAGGGGATCGTGCCCAATCGCTTCGTCGGCCGGACGTTCATCCTGCCGCATCAGAAGCAGCGCGATGTGGCTGTGGCGATGAAGCTGAATATCATCACCGATGTGGTGAAGGACCGGAAAGTGGTGGTGGTGGATGACAGCATCGTCCGCGGGACGACGACGCGCTCCAAGATGCGGGCCATCCGCCGCGCCGGGGCCAGGGAGATTCACCTGCGGATTTCCTGCCCGCCGATCCGGCACCCCTGTTTTTACGGGATCGATTTCGCGACGCGTGGCGAACTGATCGCGACGGATCGGACAGTGGATGAAATCCGCGATTTCGTGGAAGTCGATTCCCTGTCGTACCTGTCGATCGAGGGATTGCTGAGCGTATTGAGCTTCCCGCCGAAACACGCATGTACGGCCTGCTGGTCGGGGCACTACAAGATTCCGATCGATGTGCAGACGACGAAATTTACGTTTGAACAGAATCAGTTGAAGATGTTTGAAGGGGTTTGAGGGGGGGGCGGGGGCGTTGGGTTCGGTGGGGTCAGCATGGTCGACATTATCGCCGTTCATGGACCCGCCCCGTCATGCTGAGCTTGCGAAGCATCTGGCTTCGTGCGGAGAGGGCCGTTCGCATTGTTGAATGGCCTTGGCGCATCGCGCAGATCCTTCGGTCGTCTATACTCCCAGCTCTGAAAATGTGGTCAATCAGACAGTTGGCACGGTCATCTGTCGCCCTTACAGGGCTTGGCGGTGAGGTGCGATGTCTTCTGGCTGGCATGGGGCACCCAGTGCTTACGCACATGGGCTACTTTTTGCCGTCACTCCGCGACTGAAGAAAATGCGATTTTTCTTGGGTCGCGGGTGTGCGGCGCTCCGCATGTGCTGACTCGGGATGACGGATCGATGTGACGGGTCCATTTGACGGGTACACGATTGGGGGAGTTATTCGTTGCCGGGAGTGGTCGGGTTTTATTTGAAATCGGACGTGGCGGTGGTGGTTGGTGGATGCTGCGCGTTGTGCGCTTGCCGATGGTGGTGCGAGCGCGGACGATGGGCTTGATTCTTTCATGAGGAGCGATGATGAGCCTGTTATTTCGACCGATGGTTGCGGTGATGGTGTGTGCGCTGGTCCCGATGAGCGCGCGGGCGGCCGAGGGGGAGAAGATCACCCATTCCTTCGTCGCCGCCGACTACGGCGCGGCCAAGGTGCTGCTGGTGGATGCGGCCGGCAAAATCACCTTCGAATACCCGGCCAAGCAGGCGCAGTCCGTCTGGAAACTCGCCAACGGCAATCTCCTGATCAGCCACACGCGCGGGGTGCAGGAAGTGACGCCGGAGAAGAAGGTGGCGTGGGAGTACAAATCGCCGGAGGGGACCGAGGTTCATTCCTGCCAGCCGCTGGGCGATGGCATCGTGATGCTTTGCGAGTGCGGGACTTCACGCGTGATCGAGGTCAATCGCGAGGGGAAGATTCTCAAGGAAGTGAAACTGGAGACGACGACCAAGAACACGCACATGCAGTTTCGCGTGGCGAGAAAGCTGGCGGATGGGCATTACCTGATCTCCTACTGCGGCGAAAATAAGATCAAGGAACTGGATGAAAACGGCAAGGTGCTGCGGACGATCGATATCCCGGGAAATCCCTATCAGGCGATTCGCCTGGCCAACGGCAACACGCTCATCGGCTGCGGCGATGGGCATCGGGTGGTGGAGATCGACCCGGCCGACAAGATCGTCTGGGAAGTCAAGGAGAACGATATCGAAGGGTGCCCGCTGCGATTTATCGCGGGCATTGTGCGGCTGAAGAATGGCAATACCATTTTATGCAACTGGGGCGGCCATGGGCATGTGGGCAAGCAGGCGCAGCTCATCGAGATTACGCCGGAGAAGAAGATCGTCTGGCAGGTGTTCGACAACGCGCAGTTCAAGACGATATCGAATGTGCAGTTGCTGGATGGGACGGAGGAGGTGGAGGTGAGGGCTGGGAAGTAGGCGTTGTGACTTCGTCCGGCTCGGGGCAATGAGCAGCAGAACGATCTGCCGTGGCGATTCCCCATGCGAGCTGGATCAGGGAGAGGATGGAGAGGCAGGCGATGATGGCCGAGAGCGCGCCGTAGCCGGTGCAGAGCCAGGCGACGGAAGTGGAGTAGCGGTTGGTGCGGATTGTCTCGGAGAAGGTGAAGGCGATGAGGGGGACCAGGGAGATTCCGCCGGCCGCGAGGGCGAGGATGCGCAGGCGGCGGGCGAGGGATTTGGAGACCCATTGGCCGGCGATGCGCGAGAGGTGGAAATACATCAGGGTGGTGATCGGCGCTTCGATGAAGGTGATGATGACGGCGACGATGAGCGACGGCTGGCTGCGGTGGTCGAGATCCTGGAGTCGGAAGTTCATGGCCAGACCCATGGATGCGCCGAGGACCACGATGGGCGTCCAGCGCGCGGCAAGGCGGCCATATTCGGCCATGCGGGCGCGCGGGAACATGCCGGGGGTGGTGACCATCCAGAAAGCCAGGAGCGTTGCCGCGCAGGCCGACAGGCGCGAGAGGGAAGAGCCGCCGGTGACGGCCAGTCCATTGGCGACGCTGAAAACCTGTAGCCTTGGGCCGGCATAGTTGAGGATCGGGAAACTGCCATTGACGCTGAATCGATCGGGGATGAAGGTCAGATATTCTTCGATGGTGATTGGGAGTTGCCAGAGCCACAGCGCCAGGCCCGCGACGACAATCCATCGCGCGGGCTCGCGCTGCACATGGCCGGCGACGGTGCGGATCGATCCGGGCAGGCTGCGGATGGCGCGGCGGGCGGCCAGCGCCCAGACGCCGAAGGCTTCGCCGCAAACGGTGGCCAGGAGCGAGCCGATACCGGCGGTGGTGATCACGCCGGCCGTGAGCGCCGCCGCGCCGTAAGCGCCCATCAGCAGGCGGCTCAGCGGGGGAAAATCCTTTTCCGATCCAACCGGCGACTTGGCGAAGACCAGAAATGTCGCGATCACCACCGCGCCGGCGATCAGGCCTGGAACCAGCCAGAGCGCTGTGCGGAAGCAGCGAATCGCCCGTCGATCACCAAGTTCCACGGCCGTGCGGTAGAGGTGGAAGTACAACAGCGTGTTGATCGGCAATTCACCCGCCAATATCGCCAGCCAGTACCATTTCACCGTTCCCCAGCGCGGGTTATCGATCGGAATCGAGCCCGAGAGGAGCATGCCCATGACCGCGCCGACGATCAAAACGGTGAGCCAGCGCGTGAGAGTTGCGAGGGAGAACGGCCCATCCTCGTCGTCGATGCGCATTGGACGGATGGTGATCAGCCATACCGCGACGACGGTCGCGAGGGCGGCCATCGTCCCGGCGACGCCCCACTCGCCCGGCCGGCCATCCAGCGAGCGCTGCAGCATGGCCATGATGCTGATCTTGGGCCCGGGCATGTTCACGGCCGGCAGGGCCATTGAGCCGACGCCCATGACCAGCGTGACGCGGATCGCACAGTACGAGGCATACAGGAGCAGGGCCAATCCGACCGCGAGCGTGCGCAGCCAGACGAGGCGGCCGCGGGTGATGACCAGGCGCTCGAGCGCGCCGCGGACATCGATGCGCTGGCCAACGCCGACATCGACGATTTCCGGCGGGGCCGAGCCGCATTCGGGGCAGAGCGAGCCATCGGGCAGGCCGCGCCGGAGATAGCCGCAGGCATCGCAGATTTTGTCGAGGTGGGCTGGTTCGAGCGCGTCCATGCGCAAAGTCCTCGGTGGCCGGGGTTGAAGATGGGAATCAATGGCATGATAGTGCCTGGGGATTTAATCGCCACGGGGGATAGCGATGGAGAAATCGCGCCCGCGCGGATCAGCCTTCCCAAACCTTATGCAGATCAATTTCCAGCCCGTCGAAACCAGAGGGGCGGAGCCGGTCATTCCCCTTACCGGAAGCGTCCTCGAAAAATTCGCCGCCGCGGAGAATCCAGCATTCCAGCGATTTGGACAGCGCATCCACGATCCAGTAATTGGGGACGCGGAATTCGGCGTACCATTGTTTCTTGGTCACATGGTCGTGCGTTTTGTGGCCGCGGCTGACGGATTCGATGATGAGCGTCGGAGGAAGGGTCAGTGGATTGCGCTTCCAGTCGGAATCCGGCGGCGGGAATTGGAGCGCTTCAAAAGCCGCGATCGCGCCGCCGACAATGACCACGCTATCAGCACGAACAACCCGCGCTGGATCGATTTCGATATCCACCTCGCCCGAAGAGACGTAGCGGATGCCGCGCGCTAAGAAGTAGTCGCGGAGAATGTACTTGAGGTTATCGACGACCTGGCCGCCTTCGAAGAGTGCTGGAGGCATGAGGGTGAGAATCCCATTGAGAATTTCGTAGCGCCCGGCATCCCAGAGCGCGCGGATTTCCGGA
>JBBRTW010000157.1:0-14417 GCA_038244055.1 Tepidisphaerales bacterium
GCCCCCCTTCGCCCAACCCGCCCCGGCCGAGCAAACCATCCCCGCGCCTATTCACCGCAGTCACCCGCTCCGCCCACTCCTCATCGCCGTCGCGATTTTTTCCATCCTCTCCATTTACTGCGCCGTGAAGTCCAAGAGCTTTATGGAGGCCGATGGGCTGACCCATTTCACCTTCTCCCGCCACTGCTTCGAAGAGTGGCCTTACTTCACCAATATCTGGGGCCGGCCGCTCTGCACGGCCGCTTATGCGATCCCCGCCAATCTTTTTGCCGATCCGCGCTCCAGTGTCGTCGCGGTGCGCATCACCAGTCTTCTGATGGCGATCGGCTGCGCCCTGCTCACCTGGCGGGTTGCGATTCGCCAGCGAATTCGCCGGCCGGCGCTGGCGGGGATTCTGCTTCTGGCCCAGCCGCTCTTTTTCTGCCATTCCTGGTCCGAGCTGACGGAGATTCCCTTCGCGCTGGTCGCGATTCTCGCATTGCTGGCGTATCAGCGGCGCGGGTTTCTGGCGATGACGATCCTGGCCGGCATTTCTCCGGCCGGGCGGCCTGAAGGACTTGGGCTGATGATCCTGGCGGCCCTGGCGCTGGTCTGTCATCGCCGCTGGTATTATCTCTTGGTCCTGCCGATCCCCCTGCTGATCTGGAGCTATTTCGGCTCGCTGTCGTTCGGGCCGTTCGATCATCCCTGGTATACATGGCTGCCGCGCAATCTTCCGTACTCGACCGAGAGCGCGTATGGGCATGGCGACTGGTATCACTACATCCTGCTGCTGCCGGTGCTGGTTTCGCCGATGATGTTTCCGTTTCTTCTCGTTGGCATTGTCGCGATGCTCGCAGCCTGCTTCCGCCAGGTGATTATTCCAACCGTCGCCGTTGCAATTCCCGCGGAGCATCAAGATGGCGTACCGCGCGCCGCCCGTGGCGAATTGGCCGGTGCCGGCGAGCCCGCCCAATCCCACGGATCGGCGGACATCCCGTTAGCAGACTATGAGGCTGCGACGACCATCGCCGCCAGTCTTGCCCCAAACCGATTTACTCGCATATTCCACGATCACACCGCCCGCTGCGAACTGGTCATCCTCATTATCCCCCTGACCATCCTCATCCTCCACTCCTGGCTCTGGTTCAAAGGCAAGATGGGCTCCTCCGGCGAACTGCGCTACCTTCTCTGCGTTTCCCCCTTCTGGGCCCTCATCGTCGCGCGCGGATTCGAATGGGTGTGGGATCATTTCCGTTTCCCCGACTCCATCAGCACCGCCATCGAGCTCGAATCGCCCGGCCAGCACCGCCCCGGGTTTCTCCGCTTCCCGATTCTCTATCTGATCGTCGCGATCTTCGCGGCCGCGCCGATCGTCGCCAACCGCTTCTGGACCGTCATCCCCCTGCCCCTTTACGATGGCGACAGCATGGGCAAAGCAGCCGCCGACTGGTACTCCGGCCGCAGCGACCTCCAGGCCGATTACCCGAAGGTCATGGCCACCGTTCCCTCGATCTACTACTTCCTCGACCTCTCGCAATCGAACCCCCAGCGCGGCATGACCTGGGGCCCCGACCACGTCGCCGCTCCCCCGCCCGGCGTCATCCTCTTCTGGGACCCCATCTACGGCACCACCAACTCCGACAAGAACTTGAGCAGCGACCAGGAGACGGTCGAGAAACACGGCTGGATCTGGATCGGCAACATCGTGTACGGCGGCGACTGGTGCAATGTGTATCTCAGCCCGAAAACCGCATCGGGCAAGCCCGCGCCGCGGGAGCATTATTTCGCGCCGGGGCGTGTCGACTGAGCTGCCGACCGGGCAATTGAAGATGCGGATGCGATTGTTGCAACACCGATTGTCGAACTGCGCCGCCAGCCCAGCAGCATGCCTGCGATTATGCCCAGCATCAAGGCGATCCCCAGTTGCCACGCCTCGCTCGACAGCACGGTGAGGTAATCGGCCAGCCAGAACATGCCCCAAGGGTGCCCGCAATAGAGAACCCCCAATATCACCGCCATCCCCAAAACGCGGCGCGGCCTCTCCACCGGCCGCATCCGCCACACCAGGCACTGCGCCCCCATCACCAGCAGCGCCACCACCAGCATCACGGCCGCTTCGAACAACTGCGAAATCACGAACCTCTCCAGCCGAAGCCCCCGGATCGCCCCCGCCCGCCCCGCGCTACGCACCGCACCGTCGCTCCCTAGAAAATAGTAATAGGTCAGAATGCAATCAACCACCCACGCCACCCCCGCGAAAACCAGGCTCGCCCCCACGATACTCCTGATCGGCCACCGTGCCCGCCACGCCCCGGCGTAGTCCAACACCACCCCCGCGCCCGCACCCGTCGTCGATGACTCGCGTAATTCCATTGCAACCTCAATCCGCCGCTTGCGGCTTCGCGAACCATTCATTTGCGCGGCGCGGCTTCCGTTATCGGCACCGAGTCCTTCATCGTCAGCCCCCGAAAATTCTTCACCCGATGAAACGTCAGAAAATTAGCATCGTGAGCGTTGTGCGCTCCGCCCAATCCATCGTCAAAGGCTGTCCGGCAGGCGGCGATTATATCGTCGCCGTCAAAAAGCCAATCCACATACTGAAACCCGTGTTTCGCCCGATCGGGGTGATAGAGGAGGATGCATTTGACGGTCCATTCTTTCAGGTCCGGCGAACTCACCAGCGCCAAGGTGTTCCGCGAGCCGCCCGGGTCGGCCGCGGCATGTTGCGGCGGGACGTAGTTGCTCAAGGACCAATAGAGCTTGCTGGCCGGGTCGAAACGGATCGCGAACTTCTTGCATCCGCCGGGGAAATGGATGAAACCCGTCGCGGGATCGAACGATGCCGTCTTGCCATCGGCGCTGATTTGAACGATGGCCGCGGCATCGCCATCGGGTTTGGCATCGACCCGAAGGATATCCAGCATCTTACCCTCCGGCCCCACGACGGCGTTTCCTTCCAGCCAGGCGTTGAACGTGCCATTCTTCCATTTCGGGTCGCGCGGGATGAAGTTGCTGGCCGTCCAGTTCTCCGCCTTGAGCAGGTCCGCTTCCACCGGCGCGGCGAGCATCATCGCGCTGTAGCGCTTGCCCCATTGGGTGCCGTTGGAAGCATCTTCGATCGCCCGCCAGATTCTTCCATCGTGTACCACCACCGGCATCGGCGCGCAGTGATATTGGCCGGCAAGAAGCAGGCCGGAATCGCGATCTCTGGGCGTGGTCCAGGTGCGGCCGCCATCGCTCGATCTGCGGATGACCGCGCTGCCGTGGTGGTGAGTCGGGCCGATCAGGTAGACCGCGCCCTTGTGCTCGAAGAGGGTTGACCAGAAGGCACCATCGATCTCGGCGATGCGGGTCCAGGTGAGGCCCTTGTCGGCCGAGCGGAAGATGCGAGTGATGGCGGAGGTATGCTCGGTGGACTTGGGGCCGAAGAGGTCGTGGCTGGCGAGATAATCGCCGCCGGCGAGCGCCAGGATGCTCGGCGAACCGATGTACTGGCCGCTGGAGGCGGGGCTGTGATCGATGATGATGCCGGGGACTTTGGAGAAATCCGGTTGGGGTGCCGGGTTGATCGCAGGATCGGCGGCGCGGGCACAGTGCGCCGCCAGTATTATTGCACCTAACATGAATGCGCATCGTCCGACGGCGAAGGCACGGCCACGCGGCAACCATTTCCATTTGCGAAATTCTCCGGGTGCGTGGCCCCCGCACCCGCGACATCCCCGGCACCCCCGGCACCCGTGACATTCGGCATGGGGCAGTGCGGCGCGAGTTTCAGTGTCATTTTGAGGATTCATGGCTTGGCTCCAGTGTCATCCAACCCCTCCAGAAACGCGACGAATATCTGATTGATCAGCCGCCCCTCCATCATCACCGCCCGGAGATATGCGATCTTTCGGCCGTCGGGCGAGAAGACACATGCCAGCGGCCGGGGCGCATATCGATCGACCGTGCTCGCCATCAGTCGATAACTCCGGCCCGTAACCGCATGCGTGACAAACACACTATTATCCATCGTATGCGCGATCCAACGTCCATCGGGACTCCAGGAGAAGGCCGAGCCGATATCCCAGGCATTGTGCGTCACCTGCTTGGGCTCTCCGCCATTGGGAGAAACGGTGAACAACTGCACGATCCCGGCATCGTCTTTCATCAAAAACGCGATCCGCGAGCCATCGGGCGAACTGCGGAGCCAGTGCCGCGGACCCTGGATTCCCGGGTATTTTTGCCCGGCCGTGAAGGTCAGCCGCCGTTGCACCGTGCCCTTCGGCGGGAGTGGGCGGCGGGTTGGCGTTCCTTCCAATGGGCCATCGCCCGCGATGGTCGGATCGTTCGGAAGATCGACAATGAAGACCTCGGAAATGCGCTGGCCCGTTGCGGTAACGACCTGCCCCTGAAAAGCAATCGCACGCTCCTGGCGCGTTCCATCGGTCCGGAGGTAGCCACTGGTTCCCACCCAGGCATCCTCAAATGCTTTCTCAATGTCATCGGAGTCGGGGCGCGGCAAATCGGTGGTGCGCGTCGCCAGTACCGAAAAATGCGACCCATCGTGATTGCGCGGATGGCTCGGCGGCACTTTCACCGGGCCGGCCGGAATGCTGATGCCGACATTCCTCTGGTTGGAATCCATCTCCGGCGTTGGCGCTTTCACAATCGTCGGCAGAATCGCATCTTCGTAGGTGAAACTCACCCATCTCCCATCGCCGCTGAACACATGAACGTGCGACCCACCGCGCAGCGCGCCGGGCGTGAAGGGCGCGACCATGTTCCGCGCATCGAGATTGGCGGCGATGCCCGGATGGGCCAGGTCCACAATGACGCCCTGGCGGTGGTCGGCCGAGTATTGCCAGTCCGGTGTCGGGTTTTCCGGGCCGAGAATGAAAACGACCTTGTCCTCCGCCGGGCTGAAAGTGGCCACGCCGCATCGCGCGCCGTTGCGGGATTGGTAGATCGGCCGCACCTGGCTAGTTTCAATATTGACGCACTCGATGCGCTCGCCATCGAAAACCGCGCCTTCGGAATTGGAGCGCTGGTCGTACACGGTCCACCGGCTGTCGGGGGACCAGACATTGATGTTGGAGAGGATATGCCCGTTGGCCGAGGTGGTGATCTGCTTCTCCACCGCGCGCGGCGAAGGCCCTGGTTTCGATGGGTCGGCATCGTTGCCGGGATTTGGACAGCATGATGAGGAAAGTGGAACCATCAGAAGGGTCAAGAGGGATGTCCAATGCATTACGAATGGCGCTCCGGAGGATATCAAATCTTACCGGACGATGGACGTCAACAAGGGCACCGGTTGGGTCGCACCTCCCGGCAGGCACGCACATTATCGAACGGAGTGAGTCAGCCATCCCGCGCCGCAGCGCCGTAATCGAGGTAAGTACATCCGCCAAGTGCCGAGTTGCGCCCCATAGGCGAAAATCCATCGGGGAGCAGGTTGCTCAAATGACGAAGAAATCCATAGTAGGACTCCACGTGGTTGGGAAAGGGCCGGCCGGGCATGGTGCTTGGCCGGGCTTTGGATAATTCTGGCGGTCGCCAGTTGACGGCGGCCGCAGGTGAAGGAATGGATATGAACAAGCGCAATTTGTTGGCGCTTTGTGCGGTGATGCTTGGATGGAGCGCGGCGACGAGCGGGTCGGAGCCCGTGCCGGCCGACATGCAAAAGCAGCTCGACCAGCTCAAGACGCAGGTCCGAGAGCTACAGGCGCAGAAGACGTTGCCCGCGTACACGGCGGCGGATGTGGATGCGGCGGTCGATTCGGTGGGCCGGGATGCGGAGTGGCGGACGCATCACCTGACGGATGCGGCCGGGATCACGGCGGGGTTTATGGACGACCATTTCACGATCCGCTCGGCCAGCGGCGATTTCACGATGAGTCCCGGCGTGTGGATGCAGTTCCGGAGCATCAGCAATTACAACAATAAGTCGGCCGGTGCGAACACAGACAATGGCCTGGAAATGCGCCGGCTGAAGATCACCTTCGAAGGTGTGGCATTTTCAAAGGATCTATCCTACCTCTTCATGTGGGCGACCAACCGCAAAACGGGCGACCTTTTCAATGAGCAGGCGTACATCCGCTACAAGTTCGCGGACCACTGGGCGGTGAAGGTCGGGTCCTACAAGGAGATTTTCTACCAGGAGACCGCCGTCAGCCCGAAAAAGAAACTGGCAATCGATGTCTGCATGGGGGCGCAGGCGCTGTTCGATGGCGATGTCTTCTCGCAGGGAATCGAGCTGAATTACGACAACAACGACAACATCCAGGCGCTGCTGGGGATCACCGATGGATACGCCAGCGTCAACACCAATTTCCAAGACCCGTCCGCCAATTCGTACGACTTCGGCATCAACGGGCGCTTCCAGTATAAGTTTTTTGGCGACTGGAAGAATTACCTCGATCCAACCTCGCTGGGCACGAAATCGGATCTGCTGGTCATCGGCGCGGGGTTCGACTGGTCGGAGAACAACAGCATCGACACGATTCGACATGGAATCGATGCGCAGTGGGAATCGGGCAAAGTCGGCGTCTTCGGCGGGTTCTTCGGAAAATACACCGCCGCCGGCAATGCGAGCGATACCTGGGATTATTCATTCGTGATTCAGGCGGGATACCTGGTCGATGCGCAATGGGAGTTGTTCGCCCGGTACAATTATCTGCGCATGGATCAGCGGCCGGCGGGAAGCGAGAACACATTCCACGAGATCACCATCGGCGCGAACTATTACCTGCATTCGCACGCGGCCAAAATCACGCTGGATTTCGGATGGCTGCCCCATGGCGCGCCCAGCAATCTGGATGCGATTGGGATCCTGGCGAACGATGGCGGGAATGAGTTCTATATTCGAGGGCAGTTTCAGTTGTATCTGTAAGGCTGCGGGACGGGGGCGGCCGGCTTTTTGCATAAACGGCATCGGACCGATCCGGCGGATCAGCACATCCTGCCCATGCGAAAGGCCGCGATGCCGCGCGCAAATGGTTTCACTTTTCCATCGCCGATTTACAATCTTCCCGGCGCTGATGCTTGCCCGCGAGGCAGGCCGGCGTCACAATCATCGGCCAACACTTCACCCTAGCGGAGGACCGGATCATGAATCGTCGCCAACTCCTCAAAACCGCCGCGGCCATCGGGGCCGGCAGCCTGCTCAGGCCCAATGTCGCCCGCGCCGGAAAGAACGCGCCGGGAAACAAGCTCAATATCGCATTGATCGGCGTGTGGGGGCGCGGACTGGCGCACTACGATTCGATCGCCGATGAGAATGTGGTCGCGCTCTGCGATGTGAATGAGAAGCGCCTGCCCGATGCGCTCAAGCGTTTCCCGAATGCCAAGACTTATGTGGATTGGCGCAAATGCCTGGATCAGAAGGATCTGGATGCGGTGGTGATCTGCACGGCCGACCATTGCCATGCGTTTGTGGCCAACTGGGCGCTGAATCGCGATCTGCACGTTTACTGCGAAAAGCCGCTGGCGATCACGGTTGAGGAAGCCCGCACCGTGCGCGCCAACTGGATGAAGAAAAAGAACAAGCTGGCGACGCAGGTGGGCATGCAGCGGCATGCGATGCAGAACTTCAATCGCGTGCGCGAGCTGATTCGCGATGGCGCGGTCGGCGAATTGACCAACGCGTATGCCTGGGGCAACCGGCAGATTCGCCGCGCGGGTTATCTCCCGGGTGAGGGAACGCCGCCGGAAGATTTCCACTACGATCTCTGGCTCGGGCCGTCGAAGTACCACCCGTATAACCCCGGCTATTTCTCGGGCGGGGCGGGGATGAACTGCCTCTCCTGGAATATGTTCTGGGATTTTGGCGCCGGACAGATCGGCGACATGGGCAGCCACACGATGGACCTGCTCTGGAATGCGGTCGATGCCGGCCTGCCGACCTCGGCCGAGGCCAAGGGCGAGAAGTACAACCCCGATGTCACGCCCGTGGAATGCGAATCGCACTTCGAGCACCCGGCCAACAGTTGGCGCGGGCCGATCAAAGTGAGCTGGTATCAGGGCGGGGCGATGCCCCCCTCTCCCAAGCCGTACATCGATTTGAAGAAGATCGACCACGGCGCGATGTTCAAGGGAAGCAAAGGTTATGTGATCGCCGATTTCGGCTCGCGCATCGTGCTACCCTTCGGCGACAACGCCGATCTGACCTACTACAAGCCGCGCACGGCCGAGACGGTCCTCCCGCCGCTCGGGCACTTCCAGAAACAGTGGATCAACGCCTGCAAGGGCGATCTCAAGACGGCCTGCGATTTCGAATACAGCGGCAACATGATCGAGCAGTTGCTGCTTGGCCTGGTCGCGTACCGGGTCGGCAAGAAGATCGAGTACGACGGCGTGGCGGGCAAGGTCACCAACTGTCCCGAAGCCAATGATCTGCTCAAGCGCGAGTATCGCGATGGGTGGACGATCAACGGATGATGGCGGCGGGCCGTTCCGCGCGGTTGTGATTTTAGAGTGAAAATACTGAAGGAGACGATCATGCGCCTCGCACATGAGCGACGGGCTGCGTTCTGGGCATACGGTCTGACGGCGGCGCTCGCGGCGCTGTGCTCGGCGGGATGCGCGGTCAGCGCGCCTCCTGACCCGGCGGAGAATCCGACGCAGGTTCGCAAGCAGCCATTTGGCAAGATGCCCGACGGCACCGAAATCGACCTCTACACCCTGAGCAGCGGCCGGGGGCTTGAGGCGAACATCATGACCTATGGCGCGACACTGACCACGGTGCGCTTCCCCGATCGAACGGGCAAGGTCGATGTCATCACGCTCCACAAGGATTCCCTGGCGGAGTATCTGGCGGGGCATCCGCTCTTTGGGTCGGTGGTCGGCCGATATGCCAATCGCATCGCCAATGCTCATTTCTCCATCGATGGCGCGGAATACAAGCTCGAGGTCAATTCCGGCAAACATCATATTCATGGCGGCAAGGCTGGGTTTCAGGCGCTGGTCTGGAAGGCCGAGCCCGTCACCACAAAGGACTCGGCCGGCGTCAAGCTGACCCTCACCAGTCCCGATGGCCAGAGCGGCTTCCCAGGCAAGGTTGAGGCGACTGTCGTTTACGCGGTGAATGCGAACAACGAGTTGTCGCTCGATTACACCGCCACAACCGACAAGCCCACCCACATCAACCTCTCCAATCATGCCTACTGGAACCTGGAAGGCGCTGAATCGGGCGAGGTGATGGGGCATGTGTTGCAGCTTCAGGCCGAGAAATATGTGGTGCCCGATGCCGCCCTGATCCCAACCGGCGAGCTGCGCAAGGTCGAGGGCACAGCGCTGGATTTCACCGCGCCCCGCGCCGTCGGCTCGCGCATCAAGGAGATGGAGAAGAGCCGGTACGACCACTGCTATGTGCTGAATACCAAACCGGGCGAGCCGCCGGCGCTGTTTGCAAAGGTCACCGCCCCCACCAGCGGCCGGGTGATGGAAGTGCTGACGACCCAGCCCGGCGTGCAGTTTTATACGGGGAATCCGAACGGGTTATGTCTTGAGACACAACATTATCCCGATTCGCCGAACCAGGCGGCATTTCCGTCGACCCTGCTCAGGCCAGGGCAGACTTTTCACGAGCAGACGGTGTATCGATTCAGCGTCCAGAAATAAAAGCGCAACGTGACATGGGCGTCCCGCCCATGCGGAGTGCGCGGAAGTCTTGCGACAGCGCTTTTGGCACATGAAAGTCGCTCACACGGGCGGGACGCCCGTGCCACGGGAGGCATCATCGGCGCCGCGGAGGAGGGCCATCGCCAGCGCATGGGGCAGGCCGCTTGAATTCCTCGTGCAGGATCGACCGCCGGCTGCCCTGACTGTGATGAAGCCCCACGCGCCGCGGCGCGTGCGCCGGGATCTCCAGGTAATGCCTTCCGCCGCTTTCGAGGTCCAGGCGCAGTCCACTCGCCATCATTTCGCCAGGCGCTTCTTGAGCATGGCGCTATAGAGATTGGCCGGCTGAACCGGGCCGGGCGCGATGGGCTCGATCCATCGGCCGGTCATTTCCAGAGGCGGGTATTCGCGCATCGACAGCCCGACCAGGTTCACCATGTCCGGGCCGAAATTCCGCGACCAGGCGGCCGGCTGCTTGGTGCGGATATTCCAGTAGGTCGCCCCGGCCGCGGTGTGGCTGCCGCGATTGCCACCGCCGCCCGAGGTCCAGAGGCGCTTGCCCTCGCCGCCATCGATATCGGTGAAAAGATTTTCATACGATGCCCAGCAATGGTGATCCATCGCCAGGTTGAGCGCGCGGCCGGAGGAGAAGGCGCAGCCCATCGCGCTTTGAACCGTCAGGTCGTGAACGAACTGCGTGTCGACCGTGAAATGAGTGCAGAGGCAATCCTGGGCTTCAAAGGTGATGCCATGATGCCCCGAAACGCCGTTGGAGGCGTAACGCTGCGGATCAGCGCCGAGATGAATGCCCTCGAGCGTGCAGAACGCGCCGTTGACGAATGGGCCATTGTCGCCGTTCCACACCCGCAGATCCTTCAGCCAGCAGTTGGCGGCCGATGAATTGATCGCGATCGGATTGAATCCAACCTCCTTGAAATGCCCGGCGTAGCGCGTCGCGGGGAATTCGAAGGCCAGGCTCTCGATTCCCACATCGGTGACCGCGGGCTTGAACGGCGAAAGAGCCGGCCGCCACTCCGGGCGCAATTCGAAGCGCAGGCCGCGATCGAGCGTCAAAGTTTTTCCCGACACCGTGCGCACCCGGAAAATCTGCCGGCAGCGCCAGTCTTTCAGGCCGGTGATGTTCCCCTCACGCCCGCGATAGAGGTACTTGAGCAGGGATTGCTCGGCATCATCCTGCACCGAAACGACCACCTCATCGCCCACTTTGAAGCGCCCGCCCTCCACGGATATGACATTCGCTCCGCGCGCCGCCGCGGCATTGATCGGCGCGCTATCGCCCGGTGCATCGCGGCGATTGCCCTGAGTTCCAATCATGATGAGCCCGCCCCCCCACGACCAGTTGCTGGTGGGCGTGCCGCTGTCGTTCTTCACTGGCCTGGGGCGCAACTCTTCCAGACCTTTAGTAAAAAGCAGGACCGTCTTATCCTGCCCCGCGCCGCGAAGCACGAGGTTGGAAGCGCGGATTTCGAGCACATCGCTGAGCATGTAGCGCCCGGCCGGGACGAGGATCACCTTCCCCGCCCCACCCGCGATCGCCTCCTTGAAAGCCCGGGTGTCATCGGTCTTGCCGTCGCCCTTCGCGCCAAACGAGGCGACCGAAATCGATTCGCGCGGAATCCGAAACGGTTCTTCCGCGCGGCGATAACCCGCGAAGGAAAAATCGGGCAGGCGGCTCTGGGGTGTCCATTTTTCACCGGCCGCGCCCCACAACTGCGAAGTCTGGGAGTAGGTCGGAACCGAAAATGAGAAGAGGATAAAGATCGCGGCGATTCGCGAGGGGATGGCGATCATGAAGCGCGCTCCAGTGGGTAAGTAGCGACAGGTTACCCTTGAGCGGGCCATCCCACAATTTGCGAGCGCCGGCGATCACTTGAGTTTGAGAACCTCCACGTATCGCGGCCAGACTGAATGCCAGGTGAATCGACGGCGAACATCACGCAGCGCGGCAGCCGTCAGACGCTGGCGGAGGGATGAATCGGAGATGACTTGTGCGATTGCCCCCGCCAGCGCGGCCGGTGAGCGCGGCGGCACGAGCAGGCCGGTCTGGTTGGGGAGGATGACATCGCGAATGCCGGCGACATTTGTGCCGATGACGGGAACGCCGGCCGCCATCGCTTCGATGAGGACCAAACCAAACCCTTCGGCATCGGAAGGCAGGACCAGCACATCGGCCAATGCGAGGGCCGCCTGCGGCGCGGGGATTGCGCCATGGAAAATCACCCGGCCAGTAAGGTTCAGTCGCGAAGCGAGCGATTGAAGCAGCGGCAGTTCCGAGCCCTGGCCGTAGATGTGGAGATGAATGGTGGGCGCGGCAAGGGTCAGGGCATGGAGCAGATCGGGAAGCCGCTTGATCGGATCGAGGCGGCCGATGAATGTGACGTTGATGGTGTCATCAGATCGCGATGAGCCGGCTGCCGGTCGTGGATCGACAGACGTCGACGGTGGGCCATCCGTGGCGGGTGTCTCGGCCGTCGATGACTTGCCCTGGAAATCGGCGAGATGAATTGCGTTGGGAATGATGACTAATTTAGATTCGGGAATTCCGGACCATTGCCGCGCGGCACGGGCGACCGAGCGCGAAGGGACGATGATCCGGTCGGCGGCGCGGTGAACCCATCGCTGCAAAGACCAATGCCAGCGCGGACTGGGTTGCGTGGTTTGGATGGATTGGAGATAGCGTGCATTCGGCCAGAGTGGACGAAGGGCGGCGGCGATGGTGTTGGCGTGGATGAGAAAGCTCAGGACGGTATCGATCTTCTCTTGGCGGACCAGGCGATGGAGGCGGCGAAGGGTGCGCGGAAAATCGCGCGGGCCGCGGGCGTCGAGAGCGGTGCATTTAATGCCGTGGGCCAAAAGCTGATCGCGCAATGGGCCGGCCGGCGCGAGACCGACTACTTCCACGTGCGCCCCGGCCAGGTTTTTCAGACGAATAGCGACCTCACGGACGACAGTTGGCGTGCCGCCGATTTCGAGGTCGGTGTTGAGGAGGAGGATTCGGCGGGACATGGGGGAAGGGTATAGGCTATAGGGTGTAGGGTGTAGGGTATAGTGTGTAGGGCGTATTGGTGTCATGCTGAGCGTAGCGAAGCATCTTGCATGTAGGTTGGGGGTGAGTCGAAAAATCCGAGTGGCCTCGACGTCCGATGCTGGATCCTTCGGTCGCCTAGGCTCTCTCAGGATGACCTGTTCCCTATACCCTACACCCTATACCCTTTCGCACACTGCATTGCCGCGCTGCTCCCCACTCACACAAACTGCATATCCTTCACTTCCAGTTCCACGCTGATCCGGCCATTCCACGCGTTGATCGTCGGCTCGACCGCCAGATCGAGCAGCGCGCCCGGTTTCAACCTGTCGAGCAAATGCGCGGATTTGAAGGCGATGCATTTCATGGACGTTCCGCCCTGCGTGACCTGGAGTTGAAGGTGGTCGCCGGTTTTGCCGACTCGGCGCGGGGCGGCCGCCAAGGTCAGGCCTTTGCAACAGAGAAGCGGTTTGGGGTTGCCGTGGCCGAAGGGGCCGAGCCGCTTGAGATCGGCCACCAGCGCCTGCGTGACGAACTGCAGTTCCGCGAGCGCTTCCAGCCGCAGCGTCGGAGTAAGCTGATCGGCAGTGAGTGCTTGCGAAGCATGTTCGCAGAATGCGTCGCGGAAATCTCCCAGTTTCGCGGTCTCGATCTTCAGCCCTGCCGCCATCTCATGTCCGCCGAAGCTGACCAGATAATCGCGGCAGGATTCGAGCGCCTGGGCCAGGTGGAAGCCGGGGATCGAGCGCGCCGAGCCTTGGCCGTGGCCGTTGCTGGTAGCGATCATGATGGCCGGGCGGTGGAAGCGATCGACGATGCGCGAGGCCACAATGCCGATCACCCCCGCATGCCATCCTTCACCGGCCAGCACGATGCCCCTGCAATCTTCCTTATCGCTCCCCATTTCCGCCGCCTGCGCCAAGGCCTGGTCCAGAATCTGCTTCTCGATCTGCTGCCGCTGGCGATTCTGCTGATCCAGAAACGTCGCGATCCCGGCCGCCCGCGCGGGGTCGGCCTTGGTGAGCATCTCCACCGCCTCGCGGGCATGGCCCATGCGCCCGCAGGCGTTGAGCCGCGGAGCCAGAAGAAAGCCGACGTGGTAGGAGTCGAGGTTCTGGCCGGTAAGATTGGAATTGGCGATCAGCGCCTGAATGCCGTGGAGCTTGCTCTGCTTGAGGCCGCCCAATCCCCAGTAGGCGATGGCGCGGTTCTCACCCACCAGCGGCACGACATCGGCGATCGTCCCCAGCGCGGCCAGGGCGGTGGCCTCAATCAAAAACTCGCGAAACTCGGCCGAGACTTTGTCGGATCCGCCATTCATCGCCAGGCCGACACCCCAGGCGAGTTTGTAAGCCACGCCCGCGCCGCAGAGGTGGGGGTTGGGATATTTCGATCCGGGGAGGCGGGGATGGACGATGGTGTGGCAGTCGGGGAGGGAAGGATGAATGATGAATGATGAATGATGAATGTCGGACTTTGATTCATCATTCATCATTCCGCGTTCATCATTGGCCTGGCTATGCCACTCATGATGATCCGTGATAATCAGATCGACCCCGCGCTCTTTGCAGACCTTCGCCTGCTCGATGGCGGTGATGCCGCAGTCGACCGAGACGATCAGGCCAGCGCCTTCATCGCAGATCTGGGCGAGGGCTTCGGCATTGAGGCCGTAGCCTTCATCGACGCGGTGGGGGATGTAGTAGTCGACCACGCCCCCGAGCTGGCGGAAGGCGTGCCAGAGGATGCTGGTGGCGGTGATGCCGTCGACGTCGTAGTCGCCGTAAATAAC
>JBBRTW010000158.1:0-14378 GCA_038244055.1 Tepidisphaerales bacterium
GCTGGTGCTCTGCCACATGGGTTCGCCGCGTTTGCTGCGGCATGTTTCCACGCCTTCGACCAATGGCGAGGGCACGATCACACTCGGGCCGCTGGGCTCGGAATTGAGCCGGGCCCTGGCGATGAGCGGCGGCGGAACCACCGGCGGGGCCAAGGACGTCATACTCTGGGATGGGATCGGGCTGTCGAAGGATCAACTGGGCGAATTGCAGGGGCGGCTGGGCGTGAAGGTCACCAGCGGCGAAGCGGCGACGATGCTGCGCGTGACATCGACCAATGGCCTGGCCGGAAACGGCAAGGCGGGTGGGGAGGGCGCAGGCCGGGAATTCGCACCGGCAATTTCGCTGGCGCTGGCGGGGGCCGATCGGCGGAGGTTGCCGCTGGATTTCCGAAATTCGCGCCTCACGCCGCCGCGCAAGCGGCGCGTAAACAACCTGAGCCTGTGGGGCATCATCGGCGGCACGCTCGCGGTGGCCGGGCTGATTTATCTTTACGCAACGGTCACGCTCCTGCAAAGTGAATTCACCCAGAAAAGCGGCGATTTGAAAAAGATGGAGCCGGCCCTTAAATCGGCCCGCGCCCAGGTGGACAAAGTCAACTACGGCGAAGGATTTTTCGAAACCCGCGCCCCGACGCTCGAATGCCTGCGGGAGATCACCCTGCTGGTCAAGCCCGAAGACCCCATCTGGGTGACGGCCTTTTCCCTGCGGGAAAACCGCAAGGGCCAGTTCAGCGGAAAGTCATCGGACCAGCGCGTGCCCAACGACCTGGCGCAGCGCATGCAATCGGACAAGAAATTCGCGGATGTGAAGGTGCAGGACCTTCGCGGCGACGCCGCGGGCCGCTCCAAGGACTGGACGTTTACGATCAGCTTCACCTACACCGCACCGGAGTAAGACGTGGTTTTATCCAAACGAGAAAGAATGATCGCGATCGCGACGGTGGCATTCGTGGTGCTGCTGGGCGTCTATTTCTGGATTCTCACCCCCCTGCTGGACCGCAAGGACTCGCTCAATGCCCAGATCACCAAGGCCAGCCAGGATTTGAAGGATGCCGATTACGTCTTCGCCACGCAGAAGCGAAAGAACCTGCACTGGGCGACGCTCTCCGCCACCGCCGTCAAGCGTGAAGCGCCTGAGGCCGAGAGCCAGGTGCTCAACAGCCTGCTGGAGTGGTCGCGCGATGCGGGGCTGACGCTTTCCTCGCTCAAGCCCGAGCGCACCGAAAAGGAGAAGGATTTCCAGAAGGTCACCTTCCGCGCCACCGGGCAGGGATCGATGTCCCAGGTCAGCCGGTTTCTGCATCGCATCCAGACCGCCACCATCCCCATCCGCGTGACCGATCTGGCGATTTCAACGCACAAGGAAGCCACGGACGATCTGCTGCTGCAACTCGGCGTGTCGACGATTTACCCGGTGGCGGCCGATCCTGACAAGGCGCGCACCGCCAGCGCCGCATGGGAGGCCCCACGATGAAAACGCGCCGTTCTTCTGTTTCTCCGGTCATTGTCGCGATGGCGCTTCTGGCCGTGATGGCCGGATCGGCGCTGGTGCCGGCCGCCGATACGCGCGGTCGCAGCGATCGCACGCGCGGGTCGTACGCGCCGCCGACTTCGATTCATGCCTCGACCTCGCCAACCGATGGCATTCCCGCCTACAAGCAGAATTTCCGGGACCGCTATTCCATCTTGTCGGAACAGAATATTTTCCTGCGCGATCGCCGGCGGCCTTATACGCCATCGACGACGCAGACCACCCGGCCATCGCGGACCGATGGCGGCGCTTCATCCCCCGAAGCGGCCTACCTCCTGACCGGAATCGTCCTGGAAGAAGGCGGCGTTCGCGCCTATGTCGAGGATATCAAAGCCTCCAAGATCGTCCGCCTGGCGGTTGGCGAGAATATCGCCCGGGGAACCATCGGCGACATCCAGATCGATGCCATCGCCTATGACTCCGCCGGCCAGCGAACGTGGATCAGCATCGGGCAGAATCTCGCGGGCGCGACCATCGTCACCGCGCCGGCTCCTTCGGCCGCCGGCAGTCTGGAAGCCACCGCCGGCGCTACCACCGCGCCATCGGAACTGGGCGACCCCAATGATCCCACGCTCAGCAAAGAGCAGCGAATGCTCCTGCTGATGAAGATCCGCCGCGCTCAAGAGCTCAAACCGAAATAGACCGGGCCTGAATCTCAAGAAGCAACACGTGGCGCATCGCGCCTCAATCTGTGACCGTCCAGCGGAAGAATGGAACACCCTATGAATCCTCGCAATCGGAAGAATCGCCGGATTTCGGCCCGGAAGACAGATGGCGCGTGCGCGGTTGCCGCGGACGCTTGCGGGCTCGCCCCGGCCACGCCGAATGCGCGCGGATCGAGAACCTGGAAGATTATCCGCGCCGCCGTCGCCGCGACGATTCTGGCGGCGGCGGTGACGGTGAGCGAGCCGCCATTGCAGGCCCAGCCCGCGCCGGTCGCTCCCGCGCCAGTCGCCCCCGCGTCTGGGGTGCCCGCGCCCGCGGTTCCGGCCGCGCCGGTTCCCGCGGCTCCCGCGCCAGCCGCCCCCGCCGGTGATCCCGCGCCGGCCGTGCCGGTCACGCCAGCACCCGCCGTGCCCGTCTCTCCGCCGGCCACCGCCCCGGCCGCATCGCAGCCAGCCACACAGCCCGCGTCCCAGCCGACTTCGCGCCCCACCACCAACGGCTCGAACGGCATCACCATCCAGCCCGGCGGCGGCTTGCAACTCAATTTCCAGGATGCGTCCATCAATACGGTGCTCGATGAGCTTTCCGCGAAAGCGGGATTCATTGTCATCAAAGAACTCAAGGTTGAAGGGCGCGTCGTCGGGCTAGTCAGCAAGAAGCCCCTCATGCCCGATGAGGCGATTTCGCTTTTGAATACAGTTCTGAAAAGCACTCCCTACGCGGCCATTCAGCAGGATCGAATCCTGAAAATCGTCGATCGCGCCAAGGCCAAGCGGGCCAACATCCCCGTGCGCACGGGCTCGGACCCGGCCAAGGTCGCCAATACCGATGAATTGATCACGCAGGTGATTCCCCTGCGCTCGGCCGATGCGGTGCAGCTCAAGAACGATCTCGCGCCCCTGATCAGCGCCGATGCGGATTTCACGGCCAATGCCTCGTCGAACGCGCTGGTCATCACCGATACTTCGGCCAATATCCGCCGGATCGTGCAGGTCGTGAGTGAACTTGACAAGTCGATCATCGATCTGGCCGAGGTGCGCGTCTTTCAGCTCAACTATGCGAATGCGGCCAGCGCCGCCAAGCTGATCGCCGATGTCTTCGGCGAAACCGCGCAGGGCGGCGGCGCGGGTCGCGGCAACTTCGGCGGGGCAGGCGGCGGCCGACGCGGCGGTGGAGGCTTTGGCGGAGGCGGGTTTGGAGGCGGCGGGTTTGGCGGCGGGGGATTTGGGGGAGGTGGCGCTCCTGGCGGAGGCGGCGGCGGGGCCGGCGGTGGCGGCGCGGCCGGCGAAACGCGCCGGCAGGTGCCCAAGGTCACCGCATCTTCGGATGATCGCACCAACTCCCTGGTCGTCAGCGGCCCGACCGATACGCTCAAGGTGATCGAAAAAGTCGTCTCCGATCTCGACAAAAACCCGGCCGCCGAAGAAACCGTCTTCGTCTACCGCCTGAAAAATGCCCAGGCGCAAAACGTCGAATATGTGATGAACACCCTCTTCAACGGCACCACCGGCGGCAGCCGCGGCAATAGCTCCAGCAGTTCCAGCAACAATGGATTGAACCGCAGTTCCAATCGCTCGGGCAATACCGGCGGCAGCAATCGTTCGGGCAGCGGCAGCGGGGTCGGTTCTTCCAGCCGATCGGGCAGCGGCTCGACGTTCGGATCCTCCGGCGGCGGATCCACATTCGGGTCAGGCGGCGGCGGAAATCGCGGCGGCGGGTTCGGCGTCGGAGGATTGTCCTCCAGCGGCCAGCGCACCGCGGCCGATCTCTCGGGCCAGGTCACCATCATCGCCGACCCGGATACCAACTCTCTGCTGGTTCGCACCAAGCCGGTCAACTACGAGAAGGTCAAGCTGGTCCTGGCCGATCTCGATCGCGCCGTCGCCCAGGTGCTCATCAAGGTACTCATCGCCGAAGTCACGCACGATGATTCAACCGATCTGGGAGCGGAATTCTCTCTCCTCAATCTCCGCGCTTCGGGCAACGGCTCCAAGGGCGGCACCAATTTCAACCTTTCGAAGCTGACCACCGGCCTGGCAGTGAGTCTCGTCGAGCAGAACGTCACCGCTACGATTCACGCCCTCGAAAGCGTCGGCAAGCTGGATGTGCTGTCGCGCCCGTACATCCTTGCCTCGGATAACCAGCTCGCCACGATCACGGTCGGGCAGGAAGTGCCCTTCATCACCAACTCGCGCATCACCGACACCGGCCAGACGATTAACACCATCGAGTACGATGACATCGGCATCCTTCTGGACGTGGTTCCCCACATCAATCCCGATGGGCTGGTGATTCTGGATGTCGCGCCGGAAATCTCCGCACTGACGGGAACGACCGTCCCGGTGTCCGATACCATTTCCGCGCCGGTCATCGCCAAACGCTCGGCCCAGACGCGCGTGGCGATCAAGAACGGGCAGACCGTGGTCATCGGCGGCCTGATGGAAGACCGCATGACGCAGACGATCGACAAGGTTCCTTTCCTGGGCGATATCCCGATCCTGGGCGAACTCTTCAAGCGCAAGCAGGACAAAAAGAGCAAGACCGAGCTCCTGATCTTCCTTACGCCGCACGTCGCCGCCCAGCCCGATGCGCTCAAGGAAATGTCGCAGCAGGAGCTCGACGGCAGCAAGCTGGTGCCCAAGGCGGTTGACTCCGGCGCATTCGACGATCACAAGAAGGGCCTGGAGCGCGGCAACGTGCCGATGACGCCCCAGCGCCTGCCGCAGGATTCAGCGCCGGACGGCAACGATTCCGGTAACCTGCAGACGCCGCCGCTTGCGCCCAATTCCACCGATCCCGCCGGCTCCGCCCCAGTCGAGCGCCCGGGCGATCCGGCCGATCCGGCGCGGCGGCGAAATCGGTAATGCGGTTACCGTGCCGATCCCCGCGCACCGGCCATCCTTCGCGATCCAAGGAATTTTCGACGTGAACAGAATCTCGCTCGCTCCAACCTGCGTTGAAGGCACCGGCCCGCGACGGTCCGATTTGCGGATCGCCGCCGGGTTCATTCTTGCCCTGTGCGCCCTCGCGGGCTGCCAGCCCAATCCGCCCGCCGTCCCCAACGTCGCCGGCCCCGGCATGCGCCCCGGGAACACCGGGAAATCGGCTAGCAACGCCAACACCGATCCCTGCGCCACCCGCCTGCACGATCTCTGCGAACCGCTCCTGCTCTACTATGCGCTGCACAACCAGTTGCCCCCGTCCATCGATGCGCTCCGCCAGCTTCCGGGCGCTGATCCCAGCCTGGTTTGGAGTTGCCCGGCGTCGAATCTGCCCTACGTCTACGATGCCGAAGGCATTCCCGCCGGCGCTAACAAAGGCAAGGCGATCCTGTTCGATGCCGCCCCCAGCCACGAGAATATGCGCTGGGCCATCACCATCATCGAGCCGCTGGATATCGGCCCGCTGGTCACCAAAGTGATCGTGATGCCCGAGTCGGCGTTTAATCCCCGCCCGCGGCGATGATCGCAATCCGCCCGAGTTTCAGCCGACGCCGGCGACGACCTGATCGATGCCCGATCGGAACGGTTTCACGGCATCGGATCGGGAAAGCAATTGCGTGACGGGGCCGGGGATCCCCTGAATCTCTCGCCATAAAGTCAAAACGACCGATGAACCTCGCAGGAGCATCTTCTTATGAGCAAACAACCCTTGTCCTATGCGACGCCTGGTGTCACGGATGGTCCCACTGATCGGCCATGGATGCCGATGCAATTGATCGCAATGTCCTTCCTGTTCGGCCCCGCGTCCTGCGGCGTCCTGGCGGGGATCAATTATGCGCGGCTGGGGAAGAAGTCATTGCAGATTCCCACCGCCGCCATCGGCATCGTCGTGTTTCTGGTCGAAGCGCTACTGATCATCTTTGTCGTTCCGCCGCAAGCGATGCGGATGTCGGCGATGGCGATCAACATTGCCGCTGGCGCGGGTTTCATGCTGGCGCAGCGGCCGCTGTTTGAATCCTGGAAGGCAGCGCATTGGAGGCCCCAGACGGCCGGGGAACGATACAAGCCGAACAAAGTCGGCTTGCTGTTTCTGGTGGGTTTGGCCTGTGTCGCGGCGGAAATCGGCGTGATGCTGGTGCTGATGCTGGTGGGCGGAAAGTTGAACTGAGCGAATTGCTCAAAAGCAACTGCCCGCGGCCCCGATACCCGCTCCAATTACCACGTATTCCGCCGCGGCATCACCGAAGCGCTCAGTGTCATTGTCTCCTTGCCGACCGCCTCCCCTTTGGCAGCCGTGCGGGAAGTTGATTTAACGGTCAGCGTAATCGAAGCCCTGCGCAGCAAGTCCCAGGCCCCGCCGGTTTTGATCGAGTTGGCGCTGCGCATCGGCTCCATGCCGATGGTGAATGAGGTCACGCCCTCGATCAGCGTGTGGGACACGCCATTGACGGTCGCCAGAATCCTCTGGTTGGGCACATCGTAGGTGTATGCGACCTGATTGCCCGCCAGATCGAACATGTCGATCCCGGTATCGGTGACGGTCTGGCCCACCGCGAAATTGCTGGCGATTGAAGCGGTGTGGGGCGCATGCAATTGCGTCTGGCGGATCATCGCGGTGATGCGGGCGATGGTCATCCGCGATCGCTGCGTCAGATCGCTGAACTCCTGATTAACCTGGTACGCCTTGAAGGAAGCATCGATCGCGACGGCCGTCGCCGTCAGGACGGCCGCCGAGATGGCCAGCGCGACCAGAAGCTCGGCCAGCCCGACACCGCGGCGGTGTTTGGGGAAACGATGAATGCTGAATGAGGAATGAGGAATGGGAAGAGCGGCGATCCCGCGGCGCGCGGCGCGATGGGGAGGCAATGGACGGGTTCGGGGGATAACGTTCGTCATTTCACTGTTCCTGCGGATTCAATTCAGCATTCTCGAATTCATCATTCATCATTCATCATTCATCGTTGCCGCGCCTCACTGCCCCTCTCCATACGTCGTGATATCCGGCAGGATATCGATCGCGATGTTGATCCCATCGGGCAGGGCGCGGTACGGGTTGTAGCGGATGTTGAGGTGGCCGTAGCCGCCTTCGGGCATGGGCGTGGTGACATCCGTGCTCGCATCCGATGGGCCGAACCATCCCTGGGTGGTGTTGCCCGCGCCGTCGCCGGTGACGATGATCGAGCCATCCACATAGCTCGAGCCGCGAATGTCGATATTGCCCGCCACCACCACGCCGACCAGCGTCGAGGGCGCCTGCGAGGGATCGGTGAACGAGCCCATCTCGATATTGGTCTGCGGGCAGACCATCGTGGCCGTTTGGTCGGCGGTGTTGTTGAAGAGCGTAGCGCCGGTGAATTCCCACGAGTTGGAGAAATGCGTGTAGGCCGTCGGAACATCGGAGGCAACCGGGCCATTGATCACGCAATTGTTGAAGCGCAGGTTGTTTCCATCATCGAACCCCTTCGAATTGGTGGTCGACAGCGCCGTGCTGGAACTGAATGACCCGGATTTCATCCGCTGCGACCAGGTCATCCCATCGGAGGCCGAGGTGGTGGTCTGATTGCTGGCATTCTTGATGGCCGTGGTCAGCTCGACGTAGGTGACGCCTTCGAATGTGCAGCCATCGAACATCGCGTTGAGACCCTTGGGAATTCGCACGTTCCGGAACTTGACGTTCTTAAACACCGGCCGGACGTAGGTCGCCTGCCAGGAGGTCGATCCGAAAGGTGTATGCTCGGTGGCATTGGCCTGGGAGATGTTCGTCCCGGTGGCCTTCTTGTTAGATGCCAGCGGCGCGTTGGCGGCGTCAAAGTCGGCTTTGAGAACGATATCGCCAACCGCGAAGGTGGTATTGCCCTTGGCGGTGACCTGCATGACCTGCGTATCGGTGGCCGAAAGGACCCGGTTCTCCAGGATCAGGGGCGTCGCATTGGTGACGTTTCCTTTGGTGGTCACCGTCGTTCCGTTTTCCGGGCCGGTTTTGGCGCGAAATGTGGAGGTATCGAAGTTGGTGGGTGAAAGATCGAAAATATCCGTGGGATCCACGCCGAACTTGATGGCCGGATCGATCGCCCCATCATCCGCCTGGATCGGCCCCTGGATGTAATCGGAGATCTTCCCGGAGCTGCCCAGACTCGTGCTCCACGCGTTGGCTGTGCTGGCCAGCGAAATCTGCCCGCGCACCTTGGTGTAGGCATCGCGATTATCGATCATGCCATCCTGGTAGCCGGCGCGGGTGGAGTCGCCCGCGTACATCGGCGCGCCCAGCGAGTCCATCGCGGTAAACAAATCGGTGTCGTACAGCTTGCTGGTCGCGGGGTTGGTGAATTCCGCCTTGCTGATCGCCTTGTCGCCGTTCTTGTCGAATTCCTTCAGGAAAATGTCGTATTCATCGATGTAGGAGTCGCCGTTGTAGTCGGTGTACCCGGCGGTCGTTGCGGCCGCCATTTCCGTGGGATTGAAAACGGAGATCCGGTTGTCGTAGCCGATGTGATGCGCCCCCAGGAACGTATTGAAGTTGTCGATCTTGGTCTGCAGTGCGGCCGTCAGGTGCCGGAAATCCGAGAGCTGCAAAATCGGCGGATACTTGTTGGGCGTGGTCATCGCGATCGGCCCTTCGACGATCGTATTGCGGCCGATCTGGATCGGCACCTTGCCGACAATCGCGAACTTCACCTTCTTATCGATCTTGAAATCCATGAACACGGTGCGGGTTGCGTTGCCGTAAGTGCCCGTCGAAGTGACGCGAACGTAGCGCTTGTCGAGGGTATCCGATGCGCCGATCGGATGCTGGCGGACGGCGATCGTGAACTTCCCCTGGGCCGAGTCGGTCGAGATCGCGGTGGAAGTCAGGTTGGTGCCATCCCAGTTCACCGTCCGCTCCGCCGGCGTCATCATCAGCGCGAAATCGTTGGTGACGGCCGTGCGAATCGAAGGCCACAGCGTATCGGCCACCGAGGAGGTGATATTGCCGATCGTCGTCTTCGGGCGGGCCATTTTCGTAAACCGCCAGGCCATCCAGCGCAGCCCCGATTCGGCCGAGGCGCGGGCTTTATCGGCATCGGTGAGATTGTCGGCCGTCTGCACGTTCATGGAGGCCATCGTGAACATGGCCGTGCCCAGCGTCACAAACAGCAGCAGGTAGAGCATCGCCAGCACCGCCGCCGCGCCGCGCCGCCGCCGAAATAGCGCAACGACACACCGCCCGCGCGAGCCGGCCACACAAACAACAGATAAGCATCGGAGAGGCATGACAAATCCTCGATTCATTCAAATTCCGACGCGATTCGGCGACGCGCCTCACCCTGGCGGATGGCGCTCATTCGACACGGATCCACCTGGTTCGATAAATCTCCACAAACGGCGAAGAAACAGTCTTGCGATGCAGCACCCGCACCAGCACCCGCGCCGCGCCCGTGTACGTCGTCTTGGGAATATCCGGCGAGGCCGGATTGGTATTGGAGTTCAGCTTGTTGCTGTAGACCGGCCAGACCGAAACCACCTGCTCGTAATTCGGCAAGCCCGCAATCGGCTTGCGAAGCGAATCGATCGGCGGGTTGAAAGTCTGACCATCGAAATCATCGACATCATCGTAAGTCGCCAGCACTTGCCCCGGCTCAGCGCCGAAATAGGTCTTGCCGTAGGCCGGATCGGTGAACGAAAGCCCCGCCATCGTCTCCTGGATATTCTCCGCCAGAAGCATCGCCGTGGTCATTGAAGCGGCCGCCGAATTCTGTCTGGAACAGGCCGCCAGGAGGTTCATCGACCCCAGCACGCCCACTCCAACAATCACCACCGCCAGCATGGCTTCGAGTAGCGTGAACGCACGGCGATTTCGTCGATTTCGGCCGGCCGGAATGGAGACTATGCAAGCCATCGTTAAAGATATCCAATTCAACCGGGCCTCCGTCAAATGCCCGGCTTAACAAACGTTATTTGACAATGCTGCTCAACTTGAAGATCGGCAGGATGATCGACATGGCGATGAAACCGACCACCGAGCCCATGAGCACGATCATCAGGGGCTCGATCATGGCCGTAACGCCCTTGATTACCGCTTTCAGCTCGCGCGCATAAAACTCCGACACCTCATCCAGCACCTCGCCCAGCTTACCGGACTCTTCGCCCGCGCTGATCATCTGCGTTACCGAACGCGGGAGCAGCGGGTTCTTATTCAGCGGCGTGGAGATCTTTTTGCCCTGCTTGACGGCCGTGTAGACCGATCGCCACATGCGGCGGTAGATCACGTTGCCGCTGATCTCGGCGGTGATTCCGAGCGTATCCAGGATCGGCACGCCCGCGTTGATGAGCTGGCCCATCGTATGCAGACTGCGCGAAATGTAGAGCGCGCGGAAGAGCTTCTTGAACAATGGCACCGTCAATTTCGTCTTATCCCACCAGACCCGACCCCAATCCGTGCGGATCATCATGATAAATCCCCAGATGCCCGCCCCGATCCCCAGCAGCAACAGATACCAGTAGTTGACCATGAAACTCGAAAGCGCCATCAGCATTTTCGTCGGCAGGGGCAGGACATCTTCTTTCCCCTGGAAGATGACCAGAAAGCGCGGCAGGACGAACGTGAGCAGGAAGATCGTCGTGCCCACCGCCATCGTGCCGATGATGCCGGGATAGATCATGGCCCCGCGCACCATGCTGGTGGTCTCGATCTGCTGCGTCAGATAACCGGCCACCCGGTCCAGCATTTTCGAGAACCCGCCCGACAATTCCGACGCCTTCACCATGTTGATGTAGAGCGGCGAAAACGTCTTGGGGTAGCGCAGCAGGGCCTCGGAAAACTGCTTGCCCCCTTCCACATCGCGCTTCATCTGCACGAGCATCGCCTTGAATTTCGGATTCTGAACCTGCTCTGAAATCCCTTCGATCGCCTGGCGAATCGAAATGCCCGCGCGGATCATGACCGCGAGCTGCGCCGTGAACGCCTGCACATCCTTCGCGCCAGGCCCGAAGCTGAAATTCAAATTCGCCAGCGAAAACCCCTTCTTCTTACCCTCCTCGATCGGCGCCAATGCGAGAATGTACTCCCCGCGCCCGCGCAGATCCTTCGAGGCGGCCGCGAGATTGGCCGCGCTCAGGATCCCGGCCGATACCTTGCCGGCCGCGTTCTTCGATTCGTAGCGATACGTGGGCATGTATTGCAGTAGGCGGTAGGCGGTAGGCGGTAAGCAGAAGTCGGACAAGCCGCATCTTCTGCCTACTGCCTACTGCCCACTGCCCACTCTCCTTAAGCTGCCAGACTCCGGTCCAGTTTCTCGGGATACGCGGCCTGGGCGATGGCTTCCTCGCGCGTGATGTAACCGTTGACGAACAACTGCTTGATCGAATCATCCAGCGACTGCATCCCCAGCGCGCGGCTGGTGGCGATGATGTTGGGGATTTCAAAAATGCGATTCTCGCGGATGCAGTTTCGCACCGCGGGCGTGCAGAGCATGATCTCCACCGCCGGCACCATGCCCGGCTGGTCGATCCGCTTGAAGAGCGTCTGCGACAAAACCGCCTGCAAGGTATTGGCCAGCATCGAGCGAATCTGGTTCTGCTGATCGGATGGGTAGATATCGATGATGCGCTCGATGGTCTGGGGGGCGTTGACCGTATGCAGCGTGCTGAAGACCAGGTGGCCCGTTTCCGCCGCGGTAATCGCGGCCGCCGTCGTCTCCAGATCGCGCATTTCACCGACCAGGATCACATCGGGGTCCTGCCGCAGGGCATGGCGCAGGCCTGATTCGAACGAGGGGCAGTCGTTGCCGATCTCGCGCTGCTCGATGCACGATTTATTGGACACGAACGCGTACTCGATCGGGTCTTCCACCGTGATAATGTGCCCGGGCTCGCGGCGGTTGATGGAATCGACCATGGCGGCCAGAGTCGTCGATTTGCCCGAGCCGGTCGGCCCGGTCACCAGGATCAAGCCACGCGGCAGGTACGTCAGCTTGTTGACGATCTCAGGCAGGAAGAGCTGCTCGATCTGCCGCACCTTGTCGTTGATCGTGCGGAAGGAGAGCGCGATCGTGTTACGCTGGTAGTGGGCATTGACGCGGAAGCGGCTTACCCCTGGAATCTCGTAGGAAAAATCCGCATCCCGAAGCGTTTCAAAGCCCGCCCATCTTTTTTCGGGTAGAATCTCCTTGAGGAGCCGGCCGACTCCTTCCGGAGTCACGATCGGGAAATCGCTGGCCTGCATGACCGTATGAATGCGGAACAAGGGCGGCGCGCCCACGTTGATGTGAACGTCCGAAGCCTTGTTCGAAACGGCCGCCCGAAGAATGTCGTTGATCAAGCTCATTAAAGTCGTCCGGTGTCAGTTGTCCGTTGCGAGTCGTCCGTTATCAGGCCAATCTTCGATTCATCCTTCATCCTTCTGCCTTCATCCTCCCGCCGCTACACACCATTCTCCGTCACCCTCAGAATCTCATCGACGGTCGTCAGCCCCTTCATGACCTTCTCGAAACCATCCTGCCGCAGGCTCACCAGTCCGCGTTCGCGGCACAGCTTGCGAAGCAGGTTCACATCCGGATTGCGGGTGACGAAATCTCGCGTGGAATCATCCATCACCATCAGCTCATAAAGGCCCAGCCGGCCGACATAGCCGGTCTTGCGGCAGCGGTCGCATCCCTTGCCCTTCCAGGTTGTCTGGCCGGGAAATCCCTGGAGCGTGAGGAACTCTTTCATTTCATCGCTCGGCACGAACTCCTCCTTGCAATGCGGGCAGACTTTTCGCACGAGGCGCTGGGCGATGATCGCATTGACGGCCGCACTGATCAGATACGGCTCGACGCCAATGTTAATAAGTCGCGTGATCGAAGAAGGGGCATCATTGGTATGTAGGGTCGAGAGCACCAGGTGCCCCGTCAGCGCCGCCTGCACCGCGATCCGTGCCGTTTCCGGATCGCGGATTTCGCCCAGCAGCACCACATCCGGATCCTGCCGCAGCAAACTGCGCAGGGCGGCCGAGAAGGTCATCCCGATCTTGTCCTGCACCTGCACCTGGTTGGCCGTGGAGAGCTGATATTCGATCGGATCTTCAACCGTGGAAATATTGAGTTTGTTCCCATCCATGCAGCGCAGGCTGGCATAAAGCGTGGTGGTTTTGCCCGAGCCGGTCGGCCCGGTCACCAGCAAAATACCATGCGGCTGATCGATCTGGTTCTTCCAGATGGTCAGCGTGTTTTCCGAGAAGCCCAGGTCATCCAGCGAGACGCTGATCGAGCGGTTATCGAGGATGCGCATCACGCATTTCTCGCCATTGGCCGTTGGCAGCGTGCTCAGACGCAGATCGATCTTCCGGCCATTGACCACCGCCCGGATTCGCCCATCCTGCGGCAATCGTCGCTCGGCGATATCCAGATTGGCCATGATCTTCAGGCGCGAGACGACGGCCGCGTGCATCGTATGCGGCGGGTTCATCGATTCGAAGAGAATCCCATCGATGCGATAGCGGATCTTGAGCGCTTTCTCCTTGGGCTCGATGTGGATGTCGCTGGCCCCCTGCTTGAGCGCATCGAAGATCAAATAGTTTACGAAGCGGATGACCGGTGACTCATTGCCGATCTTAGCCAGATCGGTCTCATCCTCCTTCTCCTCCTTGACGAGCTGCACATCATCATCGGCGATGTCCTTGATGATCTCATCGACCTTCACATCCGTCGCGTTGGTGGTGATCAGCTCCACCAGCCGATTAATCTCCGCCCCCGGCGTGGCGACGATCTTAATCTCCTTGCGGATCTTCCGGCGGACTTCATCGATCAAGAACACATTCGTCGGATCGGCCATCCCCACCACCACCGATTTCCCCTCGTTCTCCAGCCGAATCGGCAGCACCAGATGCTTTCGAATGTACTCCGGCGGCAGGAGATTAAACGCCTGGAGGTCTATTCCCGCCTTGTCCGGCGTCTCGTACGGCAGGTGATTCACTTCCGCCAGCGCCGACAGAATCTGCCCCTCCGTGGCCGCATTCATCGTCAGTAGGATTTGCGTGATGCTCTTGCCCGGCGTCTGCGATTGCACCTGCCGCGCCTGCGTCAACTGCTCGTCATTGACATGCCCCCGCTCGGTGAGAAGCTGCTCCACCGATTTTCGCGACTTTGCATTTCCCGGCGACCAGAGCTCCTCCAAATCCACCTGCGCCTCAACCGGCTCCACACCCTTCTTTGCCCCCCCCCCGCGGCGCGGCCCCCCCGCCCCGCCGCCCCCCGGGGGCGTAGGGGGGCGCGGCAGAGGCC
>JBBRTW010000159.1:0-14141 GCA_038244055.1 Tepidisphaerales bacterium
CGGGAATGCGCTGGGACCGCGACAACGCCGAGGCCCTGATGGCGCTGGAGGCGCTGTACCAGAGCAATCTGTGGGAGAAATATTGGGCAAACGCCCTAAGTCACTCGAATTAGCTGTGGCCCGGATTATTTGGCGCACCCGTTAGGAATCGTGTTGACCCTTCACGCCCTTTTTTCTGACGAGTAGTTGTATAATCGGGGGAGCGGTTCTTGATCTTTTAGCGCCGGTACTCGAGATCGGAATAGCGCCTCAATCCTCTTTGCCAAACCTGACCAGCCGCGTGCTCCGCTCGTTTCCGGTCGCCTGGGTCAATGGCCCGTACAACTCCGGCCGGCGCGATTTGATCCAGCGGCCGCCGGTGCAGTTGTCCAGCAGGGCGGCGTCGAGATCGCCGACCACCATGTCATCACCGGCCTTGGAGGTTTCGACGAGAATTCGGCCGTAGGGATCGAGCAGCATCGCATTGCCAGTGCGGATTTCATCATCATCCACGCCGACGCCGTTGGCGAAGATCAGGAACATCCCGTTGTCGTGCGCCCGCGAGGGCAGCCAGCGCATCAGCCAGCCGCGACCCTTGTCCCCCGCCAATTCGCGCTTCAAGTCGGCCATCGCTTCGGGCGATTCATTCCGCCGCGCCCACAACATCTTATCGACCGGCTTCATTCCATGCGGACTGATCGAATTGCATCCGCCCGTCTGGTGCGGCGCGAGCAGAACCTCGGCTCCCATCAGCGCGGTGATCCGGACATTCTCCACGATGTTATTGTCGTAGCAGATCAGCACCCCGACGCGAACATCGTGTGGCGTATCGAAGACGCAATACTCGTTGCCGGCGGAGATGCAGTCGTGCTCGAAGGCCTGGATTTTCCGATGTTTTCTCACCTGTCCATCGGGCATGGCCACGATGTAAGTGTTGTAGAGTTTCCCATCCTCCGCCCACTCGATCAGACCAGCGCCGATCGTCATGCCATGCCGCGCCGCGAGTTCGAGCAGGCGCTGGGTCGAGGGCCCGGCGGAAACGGGCTCGGCCAGCGCTTCGAGCTGCGAGGGAGAAAGGTTGCGGACGAACCAGTAGCCGACGATGCAGCATTCGGGGAAGGCGAGGATTTGAACCTGCCCGTCAGCCGCGCGTTGAACGAAGCGCTCGATGGTGGCGAAATTGGCGGCCTTGTCGCCCGCCACATGCTCCATCTGCACCGCCGCGACGCGCACATCTTTCATTGGCTGCTCCTCGAATTTGCTTGCGATTATTCGGCACGCATTCGGCCGTTACCTCGGCGCGACCCACGCGCCTTCCGGCGAGATCATCTCCGCCTGCAAGCCATTCAGCGCCGCCGCGCGCGAGAAATCATTGGCCGGCAGCAGCGGCGTGATTCGATTGCGCAGGAAAAACCGATCCGGCGCTTCCGCCTCCGCTTTGGGCTTGCCCTTGATCTCATACAGCCGCGCCGTCATCTGGCAGCCGGGGGCGAGCCACTGGTAAATCGCCCAGCGGTCCAGGCCCGACCAGAGCCGGTAATTTCCCTCGGCCGACAGGGTTGTCTCCGAGTACCCGCCGCTGTACACCATCATGGCATCGCACTGATGCTCGGCGAAGGTCAGCACATCCGGCCCGAGCCGCGCCCGCAGGTCGCGCATGAGCAGGATGTCTTCCAGGCTGTCGCCAAAGCTGTCGAGATAGAACAGCGAGCAGCCGAGCTTTTTCATCGTATCGAAGCGGTTCCAGAGCATCTGCCGGTGGCCGGGGTCGGCGGGGTTGATGTCGATGATCTGATCCTGCTTCCAGTCCTTGCGCACGGCCATGTGCCGGGGGCGGGTAGTCACGCCGAGTTTCAGATTCGCCTCGCGAAATCGGCCGGCGATCATCGGCCAGTTCGCCAAGACCTCCGGCGGCATCACATCAAAGTCCGGCCGATACATCCCCCCGCGCGGATCGTCCCCGCCCTGGCCCCAGACGATCGCGCCCTGCCCATTGCCATCGCGCAGCCTGGGAATGAGCGTATCGCAGAAGAGCCTGGCCCCATCGGCCGTATCGATCCGCCGCTGCCCGCCGTGAAAACCGTATGGGTTGGTCGGCGAGACGGCCGCCTGGCTGTGGTTGAGATAGTCGGTGGCGATCCAGCGATGGTCCGCCTTGTACTGCACATCGCCCCAGGTCTTCTGGAAGTGCTTCTTATAAGGCTCGAGCAGATGTTTCCAATCGCGGTCGGGGCTGATGCGCAGAACCAGATCCACGGTGGCCGCCCCGCGCGGCGGAACGACTTGATTGGCGAAGTAGATCAGCTTTCGCTTGGGCACCATCTCGCGCTGGCCGGGGTTCCAGTCGGCGTAGTCCCAGAGAATCAGCGTGCGGATCATCCCGGTATTGGCGGGCGAAACACCAACCCCGATCGTGCCATCGGCCGCGTAGGACCCGCCGATGGGCGACCAGTAACCCGGATGGCACAAGCCCAGCCCATGCGCCTGGAAATAGGAGATATGCTGCACCGGCATGAGCCCCTCGGGCAGTTTGTCGAATAGAAAAGTCAGCCCGGAAAACCCGCAGACATTCAGCGGCGATTCGGCATGCCGATTCTCCACCCGCGCCGAGATGATTACATCCTCTCCCTGGAATCGATAGTCATACACCCCCTCCACATCCCCGCCCGCCTGCCGAACGCGCACATGATCGGCCGCCAGCACCTCCATCGATCGACTGGCCGCCTTGGCCTGCGCCGCCCCGCGGCCTCCCGCGCCGCCGGCCGCACCGCCCGCCGCGCTGGCCGTCTTCACCAGGCCCGATCCCGCATCCTTGAACCAGTTCTCCGCGTTGAAAAGCGACCACGCCCCTTCGGCGACCGCGCGCCCGCCCGCGCGAATCGAGGTCAGCCCATCCGGGCCAACCGTAAACACAATCTCTTTCGGCGTCGTAAATGTGAAGCCCGGCGCAGCGGCCTGCTCGGCGGCCGCCCTTCCGCACCATCCAACCGCGACCACCAGATACGCACACAACGCGATCGATCCACTTGCTCTCACAACCATCTCCTTGCCGCCGCCGGCCTTCGCTGCACTCAGTTGCTGTACCGCCGCCCGGGCAGGATGTGGCAGAGGATCGATCCACCCCGCGAGGCGCGCCATCCCGAGCGTACAAACGACATCCCCATCGCCCGCCGCAACATCTCCCGCCCCGCCTCTTCCAGTTTTTCGCATTTCGTCTTACCCTCCCACCATGCCTCCGCCCCCGCCGCCCACCGCCGCGCCCGCCGCCGCGCTCGTCGCGATCATCATGGGCTCCAAATCCGACTGGCCCACCATGAAGCCGGCGGCCGATCTGCTCGCATCATTGGGCATCGCGCACGAGTCTCGCATCGTTTCGGCCCATCGCACGCCCGACCTCATGGCCGACTTCGCCCGCTCGGCCGAATCGCGCGGGCTGCTGGCGATCATCGCCGGCGCGGGCGGCGCGGCCCACCTCCCGGGCATGACCGCCGCCTTCACGCTCATCCCGGTCATCGGCGTTCCGGTGAAGTCGCACGCGCTGGCGGGATTGGATTCGCTTCTGTCGATCGCGCAGATGCCGGCGGGGATTCCGGTGGGCACGGTGCCGATCGGCGATGCCCGCGCGGCAGGATTGATCGCAGCGCGGATTGTGGCGCTGGCGCGACCGGAGTTCCGAATCCCCGCCATATAGGCATTCGAATTCGGCGGGACAACGATTCTTCCTGGCACAACGCCGCTGGACGCGCTTCGCAAGCGAAGCGGCTAAAATCGGCTGACTCGCGCCGGCCAGCGATTAAACCGATTCCTTTTTCGCGGCTTCGTTCGCGCCTTCGCGCCATCGCGCCATTCGCGCTGAAGTCCGGCTCACTTTCGGCCGGGCATCGCGATCGGATAATTCCCTTTCTCATCGGCCTGCACCGGCGCTTTGTCATCCAGCGATTTCACATCCGCCGAACCGGCCGCCACTTCCACATTCGAGGCCAGCGCCTGATCCCAGCGCACCATCTGCCCGCTCTCGGCCGCCATCCGGCCCATGATCGCGGCCATCGCCGATTTGGCGCAGCGCTCGGTCTCGTTATAGGTCTTGTTCTGGCGGATCGCATCGAAGAGCAGATCGTGCTCCACCTGATACGCGTTGCTCTCGGGGCTGGTTGGCTGCCAGATCAGATCCTCCGGGGTCTGCTGCCATCCCTTGTAAAGCCGCGGCTTGGGGATTCCCTCCCCCAGCACGCCCGAGCCTTTGCTCCCGTGGATCACATCGCCAAAAAAGTTCCAGCAGTTGGCCATGTGCCGCCCCTGCGCCAGCATGCGCGTGCCATCGGCGTAGGTGAACTCGACGCTGTAATGATCGAAGAGCTGATCCGGTTCCACCCGAGCCTGCCGGCCGCCCTGCCCCTGCGCCGAGACCGGCCAGGCATCCTTCACCCAGCAGCAGACATCGATGTTGTGGATCAGCCAGTCGAGGAGGAAAGTGCCATTGAGCCAGGTGTAGCAACTATAGTTGCGGATCTGATGGGCGAGTTCGCTCTCGTTGGGCTTCTTGTTCGAGTGCCCCACCGGCCCATGTTCGCGGTAGGCCCAGCAGGTGATCACATCGCCGATCGCCCCATCGTGAATTTTCCCTATCGCCTCGGCCAGCCAGGTATTGTGCCGGCTCATCAGCCCGCCGGCGACCTTGAGATTCTTCTTCGTCGCCGCCTCGCCCGCCTTCAGAACGCGGCGAATCCCCGGCGCATCGACGGCGAACGATTTCTCCATGAAGACGTTGACACCCTTCTCCACCGCGTACTCCAGATGGAGCGGGCGAAAAGCCGGCGCTGTCGTCAGCAGCACGAGGTCCGCCGCGCCGGCCAGGGAATCGATCGCCTTGCGGTATCCATCGAAGCCGATGAAGCGCCGCTCGGCCGGGACATCGACCTTGTCGGCGAATTTCGTGGACAGGCTCTTGAACGAAGTTTCCAGGCGATCGCCGAAGACATCGGCCATCGCCCAGAGCTTGACGGGGCCTTTGGTGGAGAGTGCATTGACGGCCGCGCCGGTGCCGCGCCCGCCGCAGCCGACGAGGGCGACTTTGATCGTGTTATCCTCGGCTGCGTAGACACCATTCCCCACGGCCGCGAGCAATCCGCCGGCCGTGATCGCGCCACCCGTCCCCTTGAGCAGGGCCCGACGTGAATGAGTCGAAACCGCGGCCGGTGTCTGCAGCTTGTTCATGGTCGGCATCCTTGAGATCAATAGAGAGAGGGTCGTCCCGTTCTTCTACCGCCCCGATATTCGAGCGTGTTCGATTTCAGGGGGCCTCCATCTTGATATCGCACCCGTCGTGTCGCCTTATCTTCCGGCCGCCGATGAGGTGCAACCTTTATTTGTGGCGACAATGATTCGTCATCATGAGGTACTCCGAAGGATTCAGCCTCGAATGCATTGGGCGGATCACCCGCTGCTGTTCGATCGGGAATTGAAGGCCAAGCCGGCATTTGAGGCGGTGGTGAAGGCGCTGAAGGGGAGCGAGAAGCAGGAAGGGGAATTCGAGCGGATAAGCATGTCGGCGCGGCACACGAGCATGCTTATCCCCGCCGAAGGCCATCTGTCGAAATGGGAACCCATCGGCGGCGGGTCTAAGCCAGGGCACCCGCGCGCGATTGACATTTCCCCCCCCGCCCCTCAAAACCCTCAGCACATGACCTCCCGCCCAGCCCCCATTCTCCCCGGCGCGACCATTGGCGTTCTTGGCTCGGGCCAGCTTGGCCGGATGTTTACGCTGGCGGCGCGGAAGATGGGGTATCGGGTGCATACGCTGTCGCCGGAGTACGACACGCCGACCGGGCAGGTGGCGGACCGGGAGATCGTCGCGCCTTATGAGGATCTCGACGCGGTTGCGAAGTTCGCGCGCGAGGTTTCGGTGGTGACGTTTGAGTTTGAGAATGTCTCGGCGGCGGCGGCCGATGCGGCGGCGCGCTTCGCGCCGGTGCGCCCGGCCGGGCGCGTGCTTCACACCACCCAGCATCGCCTCCGCGAAAAAATATTTCTGAGCCAGAACGGATTCCCCATTACGCCCTATGCGCCGATCGGCTCACTCGATGAACTCCGCGCCGCGCTGGCGAAGCTCGGCGCGCCGGCGATCCTGAAATCGGCCGGGTTTGGGTACGACGGCAAGGGGCAGTTCAAGATCATGTCGGCCGATCAGGCGGAGGAGGCATGGGAGGCGGTGACGAAGCATGGGGCGAAGGATGAAGGGGACGCTGAGAAGTTGGAAGTTAGAAGCGAGAAGCAGGAAGGTCCGTTGTCCGTTGTCAGTGGTCCGTTGTCCTCGCAAACAACAACGGACCACGGCCAACGGACCACGGACAAAGGAACACGGACAACGGACAACGAACAATTGCCAATTGACAATGGGCGATTGCCCGCCTCCCAATCCGCAATTCCTTCATCCTTCATCCTTCATCCTTCATCCTTTCCCCTTGCCGTTCTCGAATCCTTCGTCGACTTCACGCGCGAGGTCTCGGTCGTCGCGGCGCGCGGGGTGGATGGCTCGTTCGCGCATTGGGGAGTCATCGAGAATCACCACTTCAATCATATTCTCGATGTCTCCGTGGCCCCTGCGCCGATCGATCCCGCCCTGCATAAGGAGGCCGTGGAGATCGCGCGGGGGATTCTCGAAGCGCTGGATGTGGTGGGCGTGCTCTGTGTCGAGTTCTTTCTGACGCGGTCGGGCAAACTGCTGGTCAATGAGCTGGCGCCCCGGCCGCACAACTCGGGGCATCTCACCTTCGACGCCTCGGTTACCAGCCAGTTCGAGCAACAACTCCGCGCCATCTGCGGGCTGCCTCTGGGGGATACGCGCCTGCACTCGCCGGCCGCGATGGCCCAGCTTCTGGGCGATATGTGGCTGGCATCACCTTCGGGAACACCCAACTGGCAGGCCGCGCTGGAGAACCGCAACATCAAACTCCACCTCTACGGCAAGGCGGACCCGCGGAAGGGGAGAAAGATGGGCCACCTCACCGCGCTGGCCGCGACGGCGGCCGAAGCGCGCAATCAGGTACTCGCCGCCCGCAATGCACTGGTGAGGGAAGGGTGAAGGCCGGAGGCGCGGGCGCACCCTAGGCCGCTTCCCCCGGCGGGGCGAACAACTGCCGCTCGTAAAGATTCTTATACGTCTCGCAATCCCGCAGCAAATCCTCGTGTTTCCCCTGGCCGACGATCTGCCCGCGATCGAGCACCACGATCGAATCGGCGCTCAAAATCGTTGAGAAGCGGTGCGCGATCACGAACGTCGTCCGCTCGTGCATCAGGCGCTCGATCGCCTGCTGGATCAGATGCTCGCTCTCGGCATCCACCTGGCTGGTGGCTTCATCGAGGATGAGAATCGGCGTCTGCCGCAGGATCGCCCGCGCGATGCAGAGGCGCTGTCGCTGGCCGCCGGAAAGCTGGCTGCCTACGCCTTCCAATACCGTGTCGTACCCGTTTGGCTTTTCCAGGATGAAGTCATGCGCGAACGCCTTCTTCGCGGCCGACTCGATCTCCGCCCTTGATGAGCGCGGCATGCCGTAGGCGATGTTCTGCGCGATCGTGCCGGGGAAGAGCGTCGGCTCCTGGGTGACGATGCCGATCTGGTGGCGCAGGCTCTTGAGCGTGACTTTGGAAACGTCCAGGCCGTCGATCGTGATGCGGCCGGAATCCGGGTTGTAGAAGCGCGGCAACAGCGCCAGCAGCGTCGTCTTCCCCGAACCATTCCGGCCCACCACCGCGATGCTCTGCCCGCGCGTCACCGTCAGATTCACGTTTTTCAGCGAAGGCGAAGGCGCGCCGGGATAAGTGAAAGTCACATCCTCAAACACCACATCCCGCTGAATTACCGGCAGCTTCGTTAGAACTGCGCCTCCTTCGTCCTTCCCCTCTTCTCGCTTCTCGCTTCTCGCTTCTAACTTCTGATCCGAACCCTGAACCCTGAACCCTGAACCCCTCCCCCTCGTCCCCATCTCCCTCGGCCGCTCCACCGGCACATCCAGTGTCTCGAAAATCCGCGCGGCCGCCGCGTTGCTCTTCTGCAGTGCGTTGTTGACCTTGGAGAATTTTCGCAGGCTCTCACCAATCGCCATCAAGCAGGCCATCAATCCAAAAAACGTCGTCGCATCCAGCGTATGTTTCACCTGCACCAGGTAAGTCGCGCACATCACGATCGCCCCCACCACCGCCAGCGTCAGCATCTCCAGGATCGGCGTGCTCATCGCATCGATCCGGCTCATCTTGAGCTGCTCGGCCACCAGCTTATTCATGATGCCCGTATAGCGCCGCCGCTCGTAGCGCTCGGCCCCGGCCGCCTTCACCACGCGCACGCCGCTCAAGGTCGCCTCGAGTTGCCCGAGCATGATGGCCGAGCTTTGCAGCGCCGCCCGGCTGGCCCGGCGCATCTTTTTGCCGAATTTCTTGATGATCGCGAACATCAGCGGGCCAAAGAGGATGATGAACAGCGTCAACTGCCAGTCGAACCACAGCGCCAGCCCCAGGGCCATGGCCGCCTTGATCGGCTCCTGGATCGACTGCCCCAGCACCGTCTTGAATCCATCCTGTAATCCCTGCGCATCCTGCACCAGGCGCGAGGTCACATCGCTGGTGCCCTTGAGCCCGAAAAAGCCCACGGGGATATGTAGAACGTGATCGTATAGCTTGCGACGAATATCGTTGACCGCCAGGATGGCCGCCTTGTCGGAGAAATATTCCTGGTAGAAGCGCACGATGTTGCCGACCAGCCCCAGCGAAAACATGACCCCGAAGATGGCCGCGATCGCGCCCACCGGGTTGCGCGGCAGGATGGCCGAGAATTTGAAGAGCGATCCGTAGTACCAGGGCATCTCCGGCAGGGGCATCGCTTTGGCTTTGATCTCCGCGCCGCGCACGACTTGAATGTCGGTGATCCTCTTCTCCGGGTCGGCCAGGCCGGCAATTGTCTCCGCCACGCGCTCCCGCGCCCCGTCCAGTCGCACTTCATCCCCCACCGCCAGCCCCGCCGCCGCGCCGGACCCTTTCGGATCCACCCAGATCACCTGCACCGCGTCCTTGCTCTCCGAGAAGCGCATCCCCAGACGCTTCTCGGCCACGATCCGCCCGGCCCAGGTCTGCACCGGCTCGCCGCTCATCAGCACCTTGAGAATTGGCAGCATCGTCGAAAGCCCGCCGGTAAAGGTCAGTCCCACCAGCAGCGCGCAGGCGATGGAGATCGCCACCAGCTTTCGATGCGGCGCGAGATACCGAATCGCCCGCCAGAAATGGAATAAAGACTTATCCCGCCTGGATTTGCGCGGTTCTCCGGCCTCGTTTTTCGAAGCCACATCGCTGGGCGGTAAAGACGGCGAATCGCTCATGCGGAATGGGTCTCTCAGTCGATAAAGGGATAATCGTTCAGTTGGGTTATCGGACGGGTAAAGCTCGCGAGTATAGCGATTCCCCGACGATCGGACAGAACCCATTGCGGATTGCGGATTTTAGATTGCGGATTGAAATTCGTCATTCGCCGAACCGGCTGGAGCGCTCTCATCGGCCCTGCCGTGGCTTCTTCAATCCACAATCCGCAATCCACGATCGCCAATGAAAATCCCCCTCTCCCGCCCCGACATCACTCAGCGCGAAATCGACGCGGTCGTCGATGTCCTCCATACCGACACGCTCTCCATCGGCGCTAAGGCCGAGGAATTCGAAACCCTCTGCGCCAGGGTCGCCCAGCGCCGCCATGGCATCGCGGTTTCCTCCGGCACTTCCGGCCTCCACTGCGCCATGATCGCGGCCGACATCAAAGAGGGCGATGAGGTCCTCACCACCCCCTTCTCCTTCGTCGCCTCGGCCAACTGCATCCTCTTCGTCGGCGCTAAACCGGTCTTCGTCGATATCGACCCCGTCACCCTCAACCTCGATCTCGACAAGGTAAGCGCCGCCGTTACCCCGCGCACCCGCGCCATCGTCGGCGTCGAGGTCTTCGGCCACCCCGGCGGCATGGTGGAGCTCGAGCAGATCGCCCGCCGCAACGGCCTGGCCCTGATCGAAGATTCCTGCGAAGGTTTCGGCGGCCACGCCGGCAAGCGGGCCATCGGCTCCTTCGGCCGGGCCAGCGTGTTCGGCTTTTATCCCAACAAACAGATCACCACCGGCGAAGGGGGCATGATCGTCACCGATGATGATGCCTTCGCCGCCACCTGCCGCGCCCTCCGCAACCAGGGCCGCGAAGGAATGTCCTGGCTGGCCCATCAGCGCCTGGGCTACAACTATCGCCTCTCCGAAATCGCCGCCGCGCTGGGGGTCGTGCAGGTGCAGCGCCTCGATGAAATCCTCGAAGCCCGCCGCCGCGTCGCGCATTTGTACATGGACCGGCTGATGACCAGCAAGTTCCTCATCCTGCCCACGCTGACCGAGGATGATCTGATGAGCTGGTTCGTCTTCGTCGTCCGCCTGAACGACCTCTTCGCCCCGGGCGACCGCGATGCGGCCATGCGGATGCTGCGTGAAGAAGGAATCGGCTGCAACAACTATTTTCCCCCGATTCACTTACAGCCCTACATGGCCGAGAAATTCGGCTTCAAGGCGGGCGATTTCCCGGTGTGCGAGTATGTGGCTGAAAGAACGCTGGCCCTCCCCTTCTACGGCAAACTCACCGCCCGGCAGGTCGATCACATCTGCACGACATTGGAAAAAACGCTGGAAAACGTGCTGGTGGGAAAAAAGCCGCGGTTCTAACTCATGTCAAATGTCAAAAGTCAAATGTCAAAAGTAGAAGAGGCGGAAGACCATGACACCGTCTGAGTTGGAGGAGAGGACGTTCCAATACGGCGTGCGCATCGTCAAACTGTGCATGTATCTGGCCCGGCGAAAGGGAGTGAGTTTTCGGCTGATCGATCAACTCATCGCAGCCGGTACGTCGGTCGGCGCGAACGTTGAAGAATCACACTCGGCCGTCAGCAAGGCGGATTTTGCAAACAAGCGTGCGATCGCATTGAAAGAATGCCGGGAGAGCGTCTACTTTTTGAGAATCCTGGAAGCGACCGCCCTCGTTACGCCAAAGATGGTCGGCGACCTCGAACAGGAAGGCCGCGAGATCTGCAAAATCCTCGCCAAAGGAATCATCACGATCCGGCGTTCGATGGGACTTGATTAATAATCAGCGCGATCGCTCAATCGGGCACTCTTCCACATTTGCCATTTGACATTTGACATTTGACATCGTTTAAGCCGCTTTCGTCTTCGCCGCGCCCACCATCCTGGCACCGACCACATACAAACCCTTGGAGACCTGCTTGGAATAGGCGACGACATAAGTGATCGCCAGCGGGGCATCGTCGCAGCGGGGGAAATGCGCGATGAATTTCGAATCGTTGGGCAGGGGCTTGGAATGCAGGATGCCGATCCCATTGACCGAGAGGTCGCGGATCCAGACGCTGAGCGTGCGAATCCCCCGGTCGCCCACTTGCATCAGCTTGATATCCACCCGCCCGCGCACCCCCACGCGCGGGCGGTTGCGCTGTTCGTCATAGCGGCGGCCGTCATCGGACTTGAGGTTCTCTACGATCTGCCTGAAAAGTTCGGCGGTAAATGCCATAGGGTTACGTTATGCTTTCTGGTGAATCGCGAATGGGATAGTCGGTCTGTTAAACACCTCACAGGCCGCACCATGATCATCGGCGACTTGCGAGGTGCTCTTTGATAAATCAGCCGTAGTGCTCGATAAGTCGTGACGCCGCATTATTTTAAATGCACTCCGCAGCGATGCGGTGTTAAATCTATGCGGGGCGGGCGAACTGCATGGATTTGGCGGCTCTCCCGCAACTCGCTATAACCCCGGAATTCCGCTGCGGGTAGTGAATACCCCGGCACTTCCGGCAACAGCGATCGCGCGGCGGCCGGAATCAACTCGCGCCCTTTCAGTCCGCATCCAATCATCTCCGGAGCAAACCCATCCCATGACCGCAACCAACGATGTCACGCTGGCGCCGCCGCTCGAACCTGAATCGCCGCGCTCGCCCATCGACAAAGCCAAATGGCTCGTGCTGCTGGCGGCGTTTCTGGGCTGGATGTTCGATGGGCTGGAGATGGGAATCTTCCCGCAGATTTCCCGCCCGGCCATGACCGAGCTCCTCAAACTCGATCTACTGTCCAAAGAGGCCGCCGAAAAGACGCTGGGACAGTGGAACAATTTCATCGCCGCCATGTTCCTCTGGGGGGCGGCCCTGGGCGGACTGGTCTTCGGCTGGCTCGGCGACAAAATCGGCCGGGTTAAGGCGATGTCCATCTCGATCCTGATCTACTCGGTCTTCACCGGCCTGCTCTACTTCGCGAGTTCCCCGCAGTACCTCGCCGGCATGCGCTTCGTGGCCGCCATCGGCATGGGAGGCGAATGGGCGCTGGGCGTGGCCCTGGTCATGGAGGTATGGGATGCCAAATACCGGCCCATTCTCGCCGGACTGATCGGGGCGGCATCCAACGTTGGTTTCGTTCTCATCAGCGCGCTGGGAGCGCTGATCCAGGTCAACCAGAGTAACTGGCGCTGGCTGGTGCTGGCGGGGGCTGCGCCGGCGGTGTTGACCCTGATCATCCAGATGTTCGTTCCTGAATCGCACAAATGGACCGAGTCGCAAAAACTGGCCCCGTCAAAACCGATCAAGGAACTTTTCGGCGATGCCAAACTCCGGATGAATGTGATCATCTCGATCTGCATCGCCTCGGTCGCCCTGCTGGGAACCTGGGGCGCTGTGCAGAATATTCCCACCTGGGCCGGCAAGATGGCCCACAAGACGCCCTCGACCATCGGCGTTTCCGGGATTGTCATCGGCCTGGGCGCGATCGTCGGCTGCCTGATCGCCCCGATCATTGCCAGGGTGCTCAATCGCCGTATCGCTTATTTCCTGCTCTGCCTGGGGTCGCTGATCTCCTGCGAAATCCTGTTCAAATATTTCGACGACTACACCTGGGGCTTTCTGGGAATGGCGTTCATCGTCGGCGGAATCACCGCGGCCTTCTACGGCTGGATGCCCCTCTATCTCCCCGAACTGTTCCCCACGCGCGTTCGCGCCACCGCGCAGGGGCTGGCGTTCAACTTCGGCCGGATCGCCGCGGGCATCGGCGCCATCACCGGCGCCATGGTCGCCACGAATTTCGCCCAGATCGGCGTGTATGTCTCGCTGATTTACGTGGTGGGCATGCTGGTCATCTGGATCGCGCCGGAGACTAAGGGCAAACCGCTGCCGGCGTGATTGGGAATACGCGCGAGTTAGCCGCTTGGGCTTGCCCAGCGCGTCCAGATGCGCGGAACTACCAGACAATGAGACAATCAGAACATAAGCAGGGAGACGATTTCAGGACGAAATCGCGTCGCAGTCATCCTGAGAGAGCCTTAGCGACAGAAGGATTTAGCCTCGGCAATCAAGGCCCAATCAATCGCCGAGAATGGACAAACAAAAGCGCATTCATCTCACTGTCTGATTGTCTCCCCGTCTCATTGTCTTCCTCATCCAACCTCCGTGCCTCCGTGTCTCTGTGACGAATTCCTCTGGAATCGCGCCCTCCGACGCGCCGGGCAAGCCCGGGCGGCTAACTCGCGCTATTGAAAAAAATGAAGCGCTGCTCTACTCAATGCCCCCATGCCCCTCACCATCTTCTGCAATCACCGCTTCCTGGATGATGACGCTAACGCCCTGCTGGTCGATGAAATGCGCCGGCTGGGGCATCGGCTGGTTTATTCCGCCAGCATCACCACCTCCAACCTCTCCTCCGCCGCCGCCGACCCGGCCATCGACGATGCCGACATCGCCTTTGGCCAGCCCGACCCCGCCTCGATCATCGCCGCGCCGCGCCTGAAATTCGTGCAACTCACCACCGCCGGCTACGAGCGCTACGATCGCGACGACCTTCGCTCGGCCATGAAATCGCGCGGGGCGGCGCTGTCTACATCATCATCCGTCTACGCCGAACCGGTCGCCCAGCACACGCTGGCGCTGATGATGGCGCTCTCGCGGCAGTTGCCCTGGGCGCATGAAGAGCAGCGGACGACCAGGGCATGGTCGGCCGCGCCGATGCGGAACAAGTGCCGGCTTCTGGAGGAGCAGACCGTGGTGATTCTGTCGTTCGGCACGATCGCGCGGCGGCTGGTGGAACTCCTCGCGCCGCTGAAAATGAAC
>JBBRTW010000160.1:0-14034 GCA_038244055.1 Tepidisphaerales bacterium
AATCTTCCCGCACCCTTACACCACCCGGCCTAGCCTCCCCCCCGTTGAAGTAAGGAATCTCTCTACCTCTTCGAAGGAGACCAACATGCGTTTGCTCAAAGGTTTGATCGCCGCCGCCCTGACGATGGGCGCCGGCGCGGCGATGGCTGAAGTGCATCTTCAAGGCGCGGGGGCGACGTTCCCCGCCCCCCTCTACGGCCGATGGGTTGCCGAATACAACAAGGCCAAGCCCGATGTCAAAATCGACTATCAATCGATCGGCTCCGGCGGCGGCATCAAGGCCTTCACCGAGAAGACCGTCGAGTTCGGCGCTTCCGATGCGCCGATGAACAAGAAAGAACTCGCCGCCGCGGGCGGTCCAGAGAACATCGTCGAAATCCCCTCCACGGCGGGCGCGGTCGTTCCCGCATACAACGTCCCGGGCGTGAACCAGGACATCAAGTTCACCGGTGAGATCATCGCCGAAATCTACATGGGCAAAATCAACCAGTGGAACGATGCCAAGCTGGCCGCCATCAACCCCGGCGTGAACCTCCCCGCCACCGCCATCACCCCCGTCTGGCGCACCGATGGCAGCGGCACCACCTTTGTCTTCACCAACTACCTCGCCACCCAGAGCGAGGATTTCAAGTCCACCATCGGCACCGGCAAGCAGGTCAAATGGCCGGGCGGCCAGGGCGGCCAGGGCAACGAAGGCGTCGCCGCCAGCGTAAGGGGCATCGCCGGCGCCATTGGCTACATCGAAGCCAACTTCGCCGATGAGGCCAAGATCAAGTATGGCCCGGTCAAGAACAAGGATGGCAAGTTCGTCAAAGCCACCGCCGCCGCCATCTCCAAGTCCGGCGAAGGCGCTGTCGATGCCATGAAGGGCAGCCTCCTCACCGCCGACATCTGGAATCAGCCCGGCGATGAGTCCTACCCGATCTCCGCCTTCACCTACCTCCTGCTCTACAAGGATCTCAAGAACGTCAAGAACGCCGACCAGGCCCAGGCGCTGGTCGATTTCCTCTGGTGGGCCAGCCACGATGGCCAGAAGATTTCCACCGAAATGGGCTATGCCCCCATCGCCCCGGCCGTGCAGAAGAAGATCGAAGAGGCCATCAAGAGCCTCAGCTTCGGCGGCAAGCCCATCCAGCCGATGGCCGCGCGCTAGGCACCCCGGCGATTCGCTCCCGCCCTGAATTGTCCGGGCCGGGGAACAAGGCGGCCGTCGCGATCGACATTCATCGCCCGGCCGCCCTTTCCCCGGCCCGTTTCGCCCAATCATGGACTTGCCCGGCATTGCGAGCGCAACATGTCCGATCTTCAAACTCAGCTTGCTGATCCGGCAATCAATCCGGTGAATAAATACGTAACCGTCCGTCGGAGCGACGTAGCAGGAGTCTTGCCGCGGGGAGAAAGCCGCCAAGACGCGGGCGCTCTCGCAGTGGTATTCGGCATCATCAATCTCCTGCTTGCAACGATCTTTTTGTGCGCCCTCTACTTTGTCTCCAATAATGTACCTGGTGCAGCGGTTGCGATCGGGATGCTCGGTGTGGTAGCTGTCTTTGTTGCCCCCGCGATCTTGTTCATTGTAATTCACAAGAAAATCGTCGCAGGGAAAAAGTGGGCGCTAGTCTCGGGACTGGTGGTGGCGGCCACCTATGCCGGGTGGATCGGGTTCAACCTCATCGTCAGCATGGCTTTCGGCCATGTCAATGCGATGTCCGTTATCGTCGGCGTCATCCTGTCGATCAAGGCAACGGTACTTGCAGTACGCTGCGCCTTGATTCTCGTCGCAGTTAATAAAATTGGGAGACAGCCACGAGGCTTCGAGCCTATCCTGAACAAACAAAACTCAGTCATCGACGATACCCGTGAATTCAAGCCGGTGCTGGGGTCGCACTTGCCAGACGCACGATCTGCGTTGATAGCTAGCCCGCAGCGCGTCGGCTTGGACGCTTATCTTCGATTACTGACCGGCGACGCGGCTGCGACCATCCTTCTGATGCTGCTCGGCCTGATTGCCGTTCTTCTCATCGCCGCGATTCCCAGCATCCGCGAATTCGGCTGGTCCTTTCTCACCGGCACCGAATGGCGCGCCAACTCGCTGGAAACGCCCAAGAAAGGGCCGGATGGCAAGATCATCATCGAAGATGGCGAGACCGTCATGGAGGTCAAGCCGCCGGTCTTCGGGGCGCTGCCGGTCATCTTCGGCACCATCGTCAGTTCCGCCCTCGCGCTGCTCTTCGCCGTGCCCCTCAGCTTCGGCGCATCGCTCTTTCTCGTTCGCATCGCCAATCGAACCTTCGCCCAGCCGATCTCATTCCTGATCGAATTCCTCGCCGCGATCCCCAGCATCGCCTACGGCATCTGGGGGCTATTTGTCGTCGCCCCCTTCCTGCAAGATCATCTGGAGCCCTTCCTTCGCGATACCCTGGGTGGTGTTCCCGGCTTCAAGTGGCTCTTTTTCGAGACCATCACCGTCGCTGGGAAAACGATCACCCGCCAGATTCCGCTGGTCGGCCGGGATATGTTCAGCGGCGGAATCATTCTCGCCATCATGATCGTCCCCATCATCACCGCCATCAGCCGCGACGTTCTCCGCTCCGTGCCGCGCATCCAGATCGAGGGCACCATGGCCCTGGGCGCGACCTGGTGGCAGACCTCCTGGGGAATGCTCCGCTACAGCCGATCCGCCCTCTTCGGCGCGGTCATGCTCGGCCTGGCCCGGGCGGCTGGCGAAACCATGGCCATCACCATGGTCATCGGCAACAACAACCAGATTCGCGCCTCGATCTTCGCCCCGGCGCAAACCATGTCGAGCCTTCTGGCCAATGAGTTCTCCGAAGCCACCGGACCGAGCCATGTCGCGGCGCTCTCGGAAGTCGCGCTCGTCCTTTTAGTGATGTCTCTTATTTTCAACATCATCGCCCGCTGGCTCGTCGTCGGCAAAGGCGCCCGCGGCGCGGCCGGCCATTGAAATGGAACGATGAATCTGCACCCTGAATAACAACGCCGACAAACTTTCCAACCACCACAAACCCATGCGCGGACCCCTCCATGACACCCTCAGCCGAACCCGAAGCCACGCCATGTATGGCGTCTGCATCGCGTTCACGGTTTTCATTCTCGCCATCCTGGTCCTGGTCACCGCCTACCTGATTTACCTGGGCTTCAGCGCCCTCAGCGTCGACTTCTTCACGCAGATTCCCAGCGGCGATCCGAAAAATCCGGGCGGAATGAAGAACGCCATCGTCGGCACGGGCGTCCTGGTCGGCCTGGCCAGCCTCGTCGGCGTACCCCTTGGAATCCTCACCGGCGTCTACCTTTCCGAATACGATACCAACTCCTGGCTCGCCAGCCCGGTGCGCTTTGTCTGTGACGTCCTGGCGGGCGTACCGAGCATTGTCGTCGGCATTCTCGGCTACGAGCTTCTGGTCGTTCCCCTTGGCGGCTTCAACGGATATGCCGGCGCGATGGCCCTGGCCTTTATCATGATTCCCATCATCGCCCGCACCACCGAGGAAATGCTCCGCCTGGTCCCCAACAGCTATCGCGAAGCCTCTCTTGCCATGGGAGCGTCCAAGGCCCGCACCATCTTCACCATCGTCCTCCCGGCCGCCATGGGCAGCACCATCACCGGCATCATGCTGGCCATCGCCCGCGTCGCCGGCGAAACCGCCCCCCTGCTCTTCACCGCGCTCAGCAGCCGCTACCTCACGCTCGACCCGAGCAGGCCCTTCCCCTCCCTCACCGTCCAAATCTACAACTACGCCAGAGGCCCGTACGAGCAACAGCGCAAGATGGCCTGGGGCGGCATCCTCATCCTCATCTCCCTCATCTTCGCCCTCAACCTGATCGTCCGAATCATCAGCCAGCGCGTCCAGACCAAGACCGAATGACCGCCATTCGCGCGAATCGAGTCTCCACCGACGGAGTTCCAACCAATGCCCGAAATGACTATTCCCGCCCATGCATTCAGCGTCTCGACCCCGGGCTCTTATTCCATCCCCCGCCCCGAGCCCGTTCCCGCGGCCAGTCAGGCCGTTGCCTCCCATTTCACCCACCTCGAGCTCGCCCGCGAGAGACACGTTCTCCACATCCGCGATTTCTCCCTCTTCTACGGCAAAAAACAGGCCCTCCATGCCGTCAGCATGAGCATCCCCGAGCGAAAAGTCACCGCGTTGATCGGGCCTTCGGGCTGCGGGAAATCGACGCTTCTCCGCAGCATCAACCGCCTCAACGACACCATCCCCAGTGTCAGCGTGACCGGACGGATCGAATACCAGGGCCGGAATATTTTCGACCGCGGCACCGACACCATCGGCCTGCGCAAAAAAATCGGCATGGTCTTCCAGCGCCACAATCCCTTCCCCATGTCCATCTTCGAGAATGTCATCTACGCCCTCCGCATCGCCGGCGAGCGGAACAAGAAGGTGCTCACCGAGGCGGTCGAGAAAGCCCTGCGCGGCGCGGCCCTCTGGGATGAAACCAAGGACCGCCTCCACGGCAGCGCCCTGGCCCTCTCCGGCGGCCAGCAGCAGCGCCTCTGCATCGCCCGGGCCATCGCCCCGGAGCCGGAAATCCTCCTGATGGACGAGCCTTGTTCCGCCCTCGACCCCATCGCCACTTCCAAAGTCGAAGAACTCATCCTCGCCCTCCGCGCCCGCTTCACGGTGGCCATCGTCACCCACAACATGCAACAGGCCGCGCGGGTGAGCGACTACACGGCCTTCATGTACCTCGGCCGATTGGTGGAGTACGGGCCGACCAACGCGATCTTCCAGAATCCACGGTTGACGCAGACGGAAGAATACATCTGCGGAAGATTCGGGTGAGATGCCACCCGGCGCATCATGATGCGAATCGCTCGGGCGACACGAGCATTTCCACTTTGGCGGCGCAGATGAGATCGTTCTCGGAAATGCCGCCGATGGCGTGGGTGGAGTAGCGGACTTTGCAGCGGTTGTAGCCGACTTCGAGATCCGGGTGATGGTCCTCGCGATGGGCGATCCACGCCACTGCATTCACGAAGGCCATGGTTTCGTGGTAATTCGTGAACTTGAAAGTGCGGGCGATTTCAGGTTTGTCGCCGGAAGCCAGTTCCCAGCCGGGCAGGCTCCGTAACACCTTTCGAACGGCGGCGGGCGCGATGGCCGGGGTTTTAGATGAGCAGGCGACGCACTGTTTTCGGATCAAATCTGAAATCGCGATTGCCTTGGCCATGAGTGCTCCGATGTTGGGGGTCTTTAACGGTAGGCTGGGGGAGCAGGTTGGGCAATGTGTGAAATACGATTGAGGCGGTCGAAGGTGAAGGAGCGGGTCCGCGGGGGCATGCCCAGAGGAGCCGAAGATGTCGATTGGCGATGGGACACATCCTGGCGGCTCCTCAGGGCATCGCACCCCAAAACGGGTCATGCGGGCTCTGTCTCAATGCTTTCCCGTGACACGGCCGTCCCGGCCGTGCTGGAAACATCGAACTAAAAACTTCGGCGAATTTGCGTCTTTTCCCACTCCATGTCGCCAGCACGGGCGGGACGCCCGTGTCACAGTGGGGTTTGAGACAGAGCCGGTCATGCGGTTGGGGCGAATTGGCTGGCGAGTTCATCGATCCAGTTTTCGAGGGTGGTGACGGAAACTTTGGTCTTTCGGCTGGCGAATCCCGCGCCCTTGCGGGCGGCGCGTTTCCAGGCGGCTTTGTGTTTGGGCAGAGCCAGGCGCAGGGCGATCAGCGCCCGGAGAGTGGGACGAATCCGCTGGGCGGTGGGCTCATCCACATGCATGAGGGCGAGTTTCTGATCGATGGCGTCGAAGATCGCGGCGGCATCGAAGCCGGCATCGAGCAACGCATCGGCGGGACCGGTGTTGCTGGCGAATTCGCCTTCGGCGTCCTGAGCGCCGAGGATGCCGACGAGGGAATCTTCGGGCCGCGCCGGTTCGGACTCGCTCGGCAAGGCGTCCATTTCGAAGGCATCGCCGCGCATGGGCTCTGACGGGCGGATGCTCGAAGGGGCGAATCCCATTGCGGGCGGGCTCGCAGGCGGATTACGGGGAGGCAAGGCCGACAGGCGATCCATATCTGCGCCGGCGTTTGCGCCGCCTCCGCCAAACATCTGGCCGAGCTTTTTGAAGATGCCGCCAGCGGCCGATTTTCGCGCTCGCGATTGCGCGGGGGCGGCTGAGGGCGGCGGGCAACTTGCCATCGGCATCGCTGACGGCAGCGCGCACGCTCGAGCGACACTGAATGCCGCGCCGCCGACCGCCATGCTGGCCAGCGCGTTCATGCCAGTGCCGACATCGACACCACCCCACCCGGCCGCCAGCATCACGGGGACTCGGCGGAGTTCGGGCTTGCCTTCGTTGCGGTCTTCGAGGCTGCGATGCTCGACGGCGATGAAACTGGTGCGGCTGCTGGCGATGTTGTACTTCTTGGAAATCTCGATCAGTCGCGCGAAGCCGGGCGCAGAATCGGCGCTGGCGGAATGGGCGGCCTGCACCTGCTCATCTTCAATCGTGCGGATCGCGGCGCGGGCCCAGAATTTGGGAAGCACATCCAGGGCATCGCGGGCGGGGCGAACATTGACGGACCAGGAGCGCGGGCCGGCGGGGGTTTTGCAGTTGAGGGTGACGGTATCGGGGAGCCGGCCCATGATGAGAGCGTAAACGCGCAGGCCATCGCCATCGAAAATCGGCGGGAGTTCTTTGGGCGCGATCTGGGCGTCGGCGTTGCCCCAGTCGATCTCGACATCGGTCACGGGGGGCGAGGCGAGCCGGCCGAAGGTGCGGAGGACTTTGTCTTCGATGCGCTCGCCATTGGCGATGAATTCGGATGCGCCGCCGGAGACGCGGGCGAGTCCCTTGACGAGGAAGGCGCTGCTGGCCGCGCCGATGCCGAAGGTGAAGATGCGGTTGCGCAATCGCTTGCGGCGGGCGAGGGCGATGACGGCGGGCTCGTTGGAAACCTGGCCATCAGTGAGGAGAACGAGATTGCGCACCTGCCCGGTGGCGGGTTTGCTGGCGAAGATAGCTTCGAGCGGGGGAAGGAGTTCGGTGCCGCCGAGATTGGCACCCTGGCGGATGAAGGCGAGGGCACTTTCCAATGTGTGTTGCGAATATTTCAGAGGCTCGGAAGCGAGCATTTCGAAAGTCGAGCCGAAGCGGCAGATGTTGAAGGTATCGCCGCCGCTCATCGAGCGCAGGCAACATTCGAGGGCGGCCATCGCCTGCTGGATCGATTCGCCTCCCATCGAGCCGGAGCAGTCGAGGACGAAGACGGTTTCGGAGGCGGTGCCGTGTTCCATCGCCTCTTCATCGAATTCGGGCACGAAGGAGACGGCGACGAATTTCTCACCATTTTCACCGATCGCGGAGAGGGCGGCCGGCTCGCGCTCTTTGGTAAGCTGGAGATTGAGGACGATATCGCGATCCATCTCGGCAATCCCACCGGCCAGGGTGACGACGGCGATGTTTTTAGCGGCCGCGAGATAGTCGGCCTCGCGGGCGGCGGATTGACCATCCATCATTCGGCAGCCGCCTTTGGCGTCGAAATCCTGGAGGGCGATTTGCTCGGGAGTCAGTTTGCCGCGCGTGACTTCGATCTTGTGGGAAGGCGAAGTCACGCCAGCGAGCATTTTGCCGAGATCGATTTCGACCTCGGCCGAGATTCCGTTGGGGACGCTCAGGACATGGGGCGGGTTGAGAGCCTGGCCATCGATGGCGGCATCGATCGGGTCGGTGCCGGTTGCGGTGGCGTAGCGGGGGGCGATGGTGGTGGGGAAGGCCAGGCGGATCGATTTGTCGACGATGTCGAGATCCATCACGTAGGTCAGGCGGATGGTGACGGCCTGCCGGGGTTTGAGATTGCCGACGCGGACGGAGAAGACGTCGGGGCGATGCTGCTCGACGAGGTATGCGCCGTGGCCTTCGGCGATGGCATCATCGTACTTCTCCACGGCCTTGTCGGTCTCCTCGATGACGCCGGTGAAGACCTTGTCGAAGAAGACAACCTCGAACCCGCAGGCGGCCGCGCCATCGGGGAGGGGGAAGGTGTAGACGGCCTCGATGGCGCGGTCTTCGAGGTTGACGAAGGTCTGCTCGAGGGTGGTCTTGGCGCTGATCCCGGCCACCCGGCAGCGCAGGCGGACTCCGCGCAGGGCGATGCGGTCGGATGGATTGGCGGTCTTGAGCTGCATCCCCTGGAGTTCATCGATCGTCTGGGTCATGGGCGTTCTCCTTCAAGTTGATTGCGAGCAGGGACGGATTGAAGACAGACACGATGGCATCGCGGAGGGCGAGAAGCTCTTCGACGGTTGGGTTGAAGCGGGCGGCGTCGAAGGACAACTCGACGCCTTCGAGGATTCTCAAACGACGCCAGAGCTCGGCGCGGAGACGGGTGGCGTCATGCTCACCGGCGGGTGGAGTTGAGTTGGGTTCGTTTGGCAAACGAGAATGGGATGGGTTGAAGAATAGGCTGCCGGGGTTGGCTGGGCTGTTTTCGGTGGGTTCGTTTGGCACCCGGTGGTTTGGTTGTTGGTTTTTGTTGCGCTCTGTGGGTTTTTGCGCTCCTGATCCGGGTTCCGCTGCTGCTTCTGTCAGGATTACGGTGACCCCCTGCTGCAGGTGACGGATTTCTTCGAGGGAGTGGCCGGCTCGTTGGAGTTGGAGGACATGTTTGAGGCGGGCGAGGTGGGAGAGGTCGTAGTGCTTGCCACGGCCGAGGCCGGTGGGGGCGGGGATGAGTTTCTGCTGGACGTAGAAGCGGATCGCGCGGCGGGTGAGGCCGGCGGCATCCGCTAGTTCGCCAATGCTGAGGGTGTCGGATTCCATTTCCACGCCCTTATAATACGACAGTTAGTGTCGAATTATCAAGAACAATCCGGATCGACCTTTTGAAAAAAAATGTCTAAAGGGCGGCGTAAAGTATGTAACACGTTTATTATAATGGTCTTAAGATTTTCGAGTTCATGAAAAACCGCCCCTAAACCAGCGCCTAAGTGACACCAAACCAACCCCATAGCGCCCCCCGAGTGACGCCCATTTGACTCTTTGCCGCGCCCTTATCGCCCCAATCTGACGTTGGTCTCACTGTCGGATTTGTACATTTAACATCAGTTCGCACCGACGGTTACCGCCGCGTGAATGCGTAACCTCCGCGCGACGCGCTCCCAGAGTTTTCGGGTTGGGGTGTCGAGGTTGGGTTCGTTTTGCACAAACCAGTTGGTGGCATCATGGAGGCGGACGACGGCGCGGAAATTGGGGGAATCGGAGAGGTGGAAGAGGATGAAGGCGGAGACGAAGGGGTCGGGGGTGGTTCGGCGGATGGAGACGGAGGGCCAGAGGCCGGGGGATTGCTGGAGGTCGGCGAGGTAGCGCATGGCCCGATCGATGGAGGGACCTTGGCCGGCGTTGAGTTGGAGGGCGCGGAGGCAGAGGGCGGTGGTGAGGGGATCGCCCCAGCCACCATCGGATTCCTGGGCGGCGAGGAGGGTGTGGATCAGCTTCTGGTTGATGGGGTGATGGGCCTGGGTGAGCTCGTCGAGGCGGATGAGGGCGAGGGCGGCGGCCGGGAGGGGTCTGGCGAGCTCGATGGAGAGGCGGTCGGAGGATTCAGGCCGGGCGACGAGGAGCTGGCGGGCGAGGCGGTCATACTGGCGGGCGGTCCAATAACGATCGATCTGGCGAACTGTTTGCATGGGGGGCATCCTTTCCATCAGGAGTTTGTTAGGTTATTATTCCTAACATTGTCCGGACAGTCAAGGGAAATGTTTGGATTATTTTTGGGGAAAGAATTCGCCACAGAGGCACAGAGGCACAGAGGGGAGGAAGGTTTTTTTACGAGCCGGGGATAGAACTTCGAGTGCCATCCCGTTCAGGATCGGGATTCCATAAAAAATCCGGTGAGGGACATGGCGAATGCGCCGAGCCACCAGAGGGTGACAAGGAGGGCGAAGCAGGCGAAGCCGATTGAGGAGATGAAACCGAGCGGATGGGTGAATGCCATATAGGCGATCAATGTGAACCAGGCACCTTGGATCAGGGAGGAAAAGCCCCAGATGGCGCGGCACCATTGGGGCGAGGGATCGCCGAAGGCACGCCAGTAGTAGCCGATGGTCAGGAGGTAGCCGGGGCCGAAGATGACGAGTCCGCCGGCATTCGCGGAAAGGAGGATGAAGGCGCAGAGGATTCCCCAGAAGGTTGCGCCGATGGCGAGGAAGCAGGCCATGGTGCGGAGGCGCTCGGCGCGTTCGGGGTCGGGGGGCGGGCGGCGCGGGGCGGGCGATTGGTAGTCGAGGAGGGGGTTCACACGTTGACTTCGCAAGGCGCTGATTTGCCGAAGGTTCAATTCTCCGAATCGGGCTCGTTCAATCGAACATCCCGAGATGGAGGCTGGGGCGGCGGAGTTTTAGGCACGGGCGAGCCGGCAGCGCCGGTGTCGGGATCGTCCATGCCACCGAGGAGTTTGCCTTGAAACACTTCGTAAATCTCCTGACGGAAGAGCTGCCATTCCCTGGGGACATCAATGCCCAGGCGGACTTTGTCGCGGCGGAAATCGACGAGAGTCAGGCCGATGTCGTCATTCACTTTCAGGGTCGCGTTGAGATCGATTTCGGCGGTGCGGGTGTGGAATCGGCCGGGGCGGGCGGTGGTGGTTTCGACGATGAGGATGCTGATGGCGGGTCGATCGGGGAGGATTTTGAGGAGGGTGATGAGGTGGGACGCGGTCGCGGAGACGGCGACGATGGAGGCGCCTGGTTCGCGGGAGAGGATGAGCATGGTCGGGCCTCTTTCAATGACCTCGAGCTATCGCATCGATTTCATTTTAGGCCGGCCTGCTTCAAGATGCTATGATCACCTCGTTAACATTCATCTCAATCGCCCCACACGGCCGCGTCATCCACGAGTTTCTTCGCGAACGGGGTCGCTGTCACCGGCGCGGTGGCAACCATTGGGGTCGCGCCGGCAGGCGGGCGGGCGAGGGCCGCGCCGGCGACGGGCGTCAGGTCGGGCTGGGCGAAGAAGACATCCGTGGCCACGCCGTTGACGATCACATGCACGATGCCGGATCTGGTGGCGGTGGGCATTCTGGTCCAGGCGGCCGAGACGACGGGGACCGCGCCGTTGTCGTAGGTAACCATCACGGTGGCGAAGAGGGCGCTGCGGGCGGACTGGCTGATGGCGAGGCGCTCGCCGGCGACACTTCCGGCGGGCGGGGCGGTGTAGGAGAGGGTCACGTTTTTGGTCGCGACGGTCTGGCCGGGCAGGAGGACGGGCAGGAGCAGGACATCGCCGGTGCCGGTGTTGGTGTGGATTTGGCCGTTGGTGAAGGCGGTGGCGTTGTTGGTGAAGAGGTTGAAGGATTGAGTAAAGGTGTGGGTACTGGTGGCGCTGCCCCAGTCAGCGACGACGAACATATCGCCGCGGTTGTGGAAGATGCTGCGGGCGACCACCGGCGCGCCCTTGAAACCCTGGTAGGCGTAATGCGTGGCCGACATCTGCGTGCCGCCGTTCTTGCGGACCCACATGGTCAGCTTGCCGACGGTCGATTTCTCGCTGGCGGCGTGGGAGAGGTTGTCAATGCTGATCGTGTTGTGGGCCGGCGTCGAGATGATGTCGGCCCGCGCGGTCGCATACGATGAGCTGTAACTGAGCAGGCCGGGATCGGGAATGAGGGGCTTGCCGTAGCCGAAGAGCTCGAAATTGAGCAGATCGAAGTGGCCGTGATCGCCGCCCTTGGGTCCGGCATCGAAGATGAGCTGGCGGGCATCGCTGGTGTCATCGGTGCGGGAGACGTAGTAGCCGCTGTCGCCGAAATAGGCGGTGCTGCCGCGACCGGGAAGGGACGTTGGAATCGTCGGCGCGACCAGCAGCGGGGTGCAGTTGGCGGTGCCGAGTTGCCAGACATCATCGAGCCTGGGCCGGCTCTTGGGCCAGCGCGTATCGCCCAGGAGAATGGCGGCGCGGGTGAAGAAGGTCGAACCGGTGGAGCGATAGGTATCGGAAAGGGCGGCCTGCGTGCCATTGGGTGAGAGGAGTTGATAGTAGGCCTCGATGATGGTGCGCAGGCGGCGGGTGGCTTTATCGCTCCAGGCCTGGCCGTTGAGCGCGGAGAGGCGATACACATCGAAGAAGCCGCTCATCGCCCCGCCTTCGTAGCCGGGGGATTGCTCGTAGTGCATGCCATCAGCGCGGAACTGCGCGCCCATGGCGTTGAACATCTGGGTCTGGCCTTTGCTGAACCAGGTGGCGGAGTTCTTGAATTCCGGGAAGAGCAGGCCGAGCGTGTAGAGGGCGGTCCAGTGGCCGGTGGCTTTATTGCTGGTGAGGTCGTAGAGCTTGGTGGTGTTGTTCATGAAATCGCCCTGGATGAGCAGGCGATGCAGGAACATGGTGTTGGAGTAAGCATCCCACCCGCTGGTGCCCAGCACCATGTTGTAGGCGTAGAGCCAGTTCTTCACGCGCTCGCTGGTGGTGAACAGATCCCACTTGGGGCGGACCGAAGTCTGAATCCAGTCATCGGGATTACTCAAGCGCGTGTACTGGCGGGACCAGGAATCGAGCTGGGTTTTGAGCTCTGTGATGTACGATGCATTGCCGGTGAAGCGATAAGCCATCGCCAGGTCATTCCAGAAGAACTGGCGGTTGAGCGTGTAGCGGAATTCGGTATTGGTGGTGCTGGCGGGCTGATTGAGCCAGTCGACGGTGCCGGTCGGGAGCTGGATGGCATAGGGCGATGAGCTCACCAGCTCGGGGAAGAGGTGATTCAAGATCGCGTTGGCGTTGGTGATCTTCGAGTTCTTCTGATTGACCAGTCCTGAATCGCCATTGATGAAGTTGAGAATCCCCGTGGCGTCGCTCTGGGCGAAGTAGTAATGGCGGTTGGTCCGCGCCTTCATGTAGTTGAGAAGCTCGGCATCGAACGAGGCGGTGTCATTGGCGTTCAAATAGCCTTGAAGCACGGCCGCATCGGAGCCGACCCAGTTGGCGAGCAGTTCCTGGCGATCGGCCAGGCTCAGTGTCGGCGTGGACTTCATGGGCATGGCATGGACGGCCGATGCGCCGGGCGATGCCGCCGCGCTGGCCGCGGAAGTCGCGGTCGCAGCGCTCAAGAGGACGCGCCCCTCCAAAGACTCCATGTTCGTCGAACGCTCGGCCTGGCTTTTCATGCAGTGGCTCCGTTTCCGATGTGAGACGCCTTTTATAGCGAGATCATGCCGCGATCGCGCATAGGCTACCTGCTTACATCGGCAACCGCCACCCTATCGGAACATCCTCAATATCCATACCAGCCCCTGCATCACATTTCCCGCGGTATTCATCGCGCCGCCTTCCTGGGCATTGGGGTTTTGCATGATCGTGGCGGCGACTTTGCAGGCGAGATCGAACTGACCTTCGGGAACGAGCACCTCTTCCATGCGCGTGTTGTTGCCATAATGGATGTGGAACTGAATCCGCATCTGCTTTTCGCCATCGGCCGGCATGACCTTCACCTCGCGCAGGACGCGCGTGGCGGTGCCCCAGAGAATCCAGCCGCCATTGGCATACGCGCCGACCGTGCTGAGGATCGCGATGTTTCCCTCCGCCAGCCGCCGCAGACGCCGCGCCCGCGCTATCGAACAGAGCGCCTGCATGCCGGCCAGCGCCGCCCAGACAGCCAGCAGGATCATCCAGCCGATCCGGCGGCTGTTCGGCGTCGCATCGGGGGCGAAGCCGACAGCGATCACGATCGCCGGCGCCAGCGCCGCCAGGAAGGCGATGGCGATCCAGTCGGCCCGCAGCCAGAAGCGCGTGCGCTTCACATGCCGGTGAAATATCTCCCACGGCGCGGTCTCATAGCGCCAGCGCACCAGGAAATTCCCGGCCGAAAATCCCTGGCGGAAGCGGTCGATCCGCGCGGCATCGCTGGAACAGCTCCAGTAGATCCAGGGCGCGCTCAGGATCGTCAGGCCGCTGGCGATGGCGACGATGGTCAGCATGATCTGCGTCGGGGTCAGACCGTTGCTGATCCAGGTACGCTGGGCGATGACGATCAACCCCAGCACCGACCCCACCAGC